>DATIRG010000187.1:0-2173 GCA_035470005.1 Lutibacter sp.
ACTTTTGATGTTGAAACACAACTTTCAACAGAAAAAATCAATAAAATCAGCATTATGCCCAATGTTGAAAATAAAGCGCTGACTGAAAAACGTGACAGTTTTTTAAAATATATTTCCGATAAAACCATTGTTTTTACCAAAGATTTAAACCTGCTTTTCAATACTTTGGACACGCTTTTCGGCAAAGCGGAAACTGCTTTTAAAGATTTAAATTCGGCTTTAAATTACGCAAAACCAAATGAGCTTTTTTGTGATGGCAATCTCATAAAAAAACAATTACGGGATTTTTCTTTGGTTGAAATTGTGAATGCACGGATTTCTCAGGATGATTCAAAATCAAATGATGTTATTGTTTTCAACACAAAACCGCAACCTTCCTTCAACAAACAATTCGATTTGCTGATTGAAAATTTTCACCAAAACAGTGAAAATGGATTTTCAAATTACCTGTTTTGCGATTCGGAAAAACAAGCCGATCGTTTTAAGGATATTTTTAGCGATCTGGACAAGGAATTGGAATACACAACGCTCGTTTTTCCTTTGTTTCAAGGATTTATTGACATTGAAAATAAATTGGTTTGTTATACCGACCATCAAATTTTTGAGCGTTATCACAAATTCCGCCTAAAAAACGGCTACGCCAAAAAACAAACCATCACGTTAAAAGAATTGACCAATCTTGAAGTTGGCGATTACGTAACGCATATTGATCACGGTATCGGAAAATTTGGCGGACTTCAAAAAATTGATGTTGAAGGCAAGCAACAGGAAGCCATTAAATTAATTTATGGCGATCGCGATATTTTATACATCAGCATTCATTCGCTCCATAAAATTTCAAAATACAACGGCAAAGACGGCACTGCGCCTAAATTGCATAAATTAGGTTCGGGCGCCTGGAAAGCTTTAAAACAAAAAACCAAATCGCGCATTAGGCACATTGCCTTCAATTTGATTGAATTGTACGCGAAACGAAAAATGCAAAAAGGGTTTCAATTTCGTCCCGACAGTTATTTACAACACGAACTGGAAGCCAGCTTTTTGTACGAAGACACGCCAGATCAATCTTCTTCAACCCAAGATGTGAAAAATGATATGGAAAATGAAATGCCAATGGACCGTTTGGTTTGTGGCGATGTGGGCTTCGGAAAAACAGAAATTGCCATCAGGGCGGCATTTAAAGCGGTGGACAACGGCAAACAGGTTGCTATTTTGGTGCCAACCACCATTTTGGCATTTCAGCATTTTAAAACTTTTAGCGAACGGTTAAAAGATTTTCCCGTAACCGTAGAATATTTGAACCGATTTAGAACCGCAACACAACGAAAAGGTGTATTAAAAGGACTGGAAGACGGTTCTGTTGATATTGTGATTGGAACGCATCAACTGACAAATTCTGCCATAAAATATAAAGATTTGGGCTTGTTGATTGTTGATGAGGAACAAAAATTTGGCGTAGCCGTTAAAGACAAGTTGAAAACTTTAAAAGAAAATATTGACACATTAACGCTCACCGCAACGCCAATTCCGAGAACATTGCAGTTTTCATTGATGGCCGCACGTGATTTATCAGTTATCAATACGCCACCGCCAAACCGCGTTCCCATTGAAAGCAACGTGATTCGCTTTAGCGAAGAAGCCATTCGGGATGCGATTCGCTATGAAATTCAGCGGGGCGGACAAGTATTTTTTATCCATAACCGCATAGAAAATATCAAAGAAGTTGCAGGAATGCTGCAAAGATTGGTTCCGGATGCTAAAATTGGCATCGGCCACGGACAAATGGATGGCAAAAAACTGGAAGGATTGATGCTTGGTTTTATCAACAATGAATTTGATGTGCTGGTTTCCACCACCATTGTTGAAAGCGGTTTGGATGTGCCAAATGCAAACACCATTTTCATCAACAACGCCAATAATTTCGGCTTGTCTGATTTGCATCAAATGCGCGGACGCGTTGGGCGCTCCAATAAAAAAGCGTTTTGTTATTTCATTACGCCGCCTTATCATATGATGACCGATGATGCCCGAAAACGCATTCAGGCCATTGAATTGTTTACCGAGTTGGGCAGCGGCATTCAAATTGCCATGAAAGATTTGGAAATTCGCGGCGCCGGCGATTTGCTGGGCGGCGAACAAAGCGGCTTTATCAATGATATCGGTTTTGAAACCT
>DATIRG010000188.1:0-1714 GCA_035470005.1 Lutibacter sp.
ATTATTCGGTTTTTTTATTGTTGTTTTGCATTACCTAAATAGGTAATTTATGAGAAACAATATACAACATCAAGAATGGGTTTTACAGCACAAAAAATCAGGTACAGAACTAAAACTTATTAACGGTCGGTATTATCTTTATGGCGTTAGGTCGGTTTACGACAAATCGATTAAACGTTCAAGGAAAGTATCGCTTGGGATTCTTGGGAGTATTACCCAGGAAAATGGTTTTATGCCCTCCGAAAAAAAGGAACTTAGGGCAAAAAGTGAAAAATCCTATCTCAACAAAGAAATTTTCACTTATGAGTATGGGTTTTCAAAGTGGTTGTTAGACACTTTAAAGAGCGATGGCATCCTGGATGATTTGAAAAAGCATTTTGGGGAATTATGGAAATTTATTATTCTTATGGCATTTTGCAGGATAGCGTACAAATCCCCTTTGAAGAACATTCCTTTTTACCTGGAGCAATCAGACCTGCCAAACCTATTGGAATGGAAAGAAAAGATGCACGATCAAAAAATAAGCGACTTGCTTTTTGAACTGGGTTCAGCACAAAGTTCAATTCACGAATTCATGAAACCTAAGGATAGCAACAGAAAAACTGTTTTAATGGATGCAACCGATGTGGTTCTGCAGTCCAACCATATTGCGCTTGCACAAAAAGGATACAATTCGGGCATGAATTTCCAATCCCAATTCGTTTTATTATATTTATATGACGCAAACTCTTTAAAGCCATTATATTACAGATTGCTTCCGGGTAATATAAGGGAAATATCGGCTATGCAAAATACCATTAAGATAAGCGGAATGGAGCATTGCATTTATATTGCCGATAAAGGTTTCTTTTCTGAGTCAAATGTGGCGGAACTTGAACGTTTGAACATGCAATTTATCATTCCCTTAAAACGGGATAACCGGCTTATTCCGTATTCATCATTGGACAATATTGAACAGACAGATAACTACTTTGACTTTGCCAAGCGGTTTATTTTCTATGCAGATACGGTAAAAGACAACAACAGGAACATCAATCTGTTTTTGGACGGCAAACTCAAGGAGCAAGAAAAAACTGACTATTTAACAAGAATAAAATCCGTACCCGAAAGTTACTCCAAATCAAAGTTCAACGAAAGAGTAAAAACAATGGGTACGCTTTCCATTATGCATAATACAAACCTTCCCCCACAAGAGATTTACTGCGAATATAAAAACAGGGGAGAAATAGAACAGTTTTTCGACCACTTGAAAAACACACTCGACGCTTCATCTTCCAATATGCAACGGGAGGAGTCCCTGAACGGATGGATGTTTATTAACCACCTTAGCATGCAAATTATTTACAAGCTATATGTCATTTTAAAAACCACTCCATTAAACAAAAAACAAAAACTCAATCATAAATATTCCATAAATGACACTATCGAGCATCTTAAATCCATAAACAAAATAAAGTTTAGCCCAAATGATTTCGTAATAGCGGAAATTAACAAATCAACCAAAACACTTCTTGAGAAAATGAAAATATCTATTACCTAAAAAAATTAGGGTTTGGGATTAAATATTCGGACCACCGTAAATCCAGTTACTTTTTCAACCAAATATCCACTTTAACTGTTTACCTGATATTGAAAACAAATCAGCACAATTATGGAAAACAAAAAGCAGTTGTCCCCGGAACAAAGAAACGAGCTACTCAACGTGTTAAAAACG
>DATIRG010000189.1:0-2513 GCA_035470005.1 Lutibacter sp.
GAAACCGCTTCTTCTTTAGACGGAAAAGCTTCCATTTACTGGATGTTTGGCGCGTATTTGTTGCACGTTATCGGTGAATTGAGCATTTCGCCCGTGGCCTTGTCGTTTATTACCAAACTGGCGCCTCTAAAATATGCCTCGTTAATGATGGGTGCTTATTTTATGGTTTCCGGAGTGGGAAATAAAGTGGCCGGTTATGTGGGAGAAGCCGCTCAAAATGCAGGTGAATACGCCATTTTTATGGGTGTGTTGATCTTTTGTGTTTCCTTCGGATTGCTATTGGTGCTCTTCGTTAAAAAGTTGAAAAAACTAACCCACGGCGCAGATGATATTGATCCTAAAGTGGTAATCGTTGAAGCTGAATAAGTTTATTTGAACGAAAACAGCGGCTGACAAACAATTTTTGTCATAGAATTCGCTTATTGACTAAGGAAATTTTATTGGGAATTTTTTTCAATACGGAAACCAGCAGTTCATCATTTTCTGATTTTTCGTATATTTCCTGATACATACGCTTTATTAAATTTTCAATTTCCGACTTTTTCAGATGCGCGCTTTTGTACTTCGGCGCTATCATCAGCAGCGCTTCCAATGGCAACGAATTGTCCAACGACGGCAGCACATAAGGAACGTTATCTAAAAGATAAGATCCGTTTTTAAGATAAAAATTAACTCGTTTTTTCCTTTGTTCCCTGTTATTTCCAAACAAATAATTTTCAACTTCAAGCAGCAGAAATTTATGGTTGCTTATCACTTTATCAACGAGAAAATTAAATAATTTGCTTCCAAAATGATTGTTTCTGTGCTTTTCTGCAACCGCCATATAATCTAACAACGTAAAATCCGTATTGTTGAAATCCCACAATAACGCCATACAAATAACCTCTTCATCCATAATTCCCACAAATAATTGCGATTTTCCAGCAGTTATTCTTTCCCTGATTTTAGAAAGTGGCTGCCGCTCGCTGGACGGAAAGGCTTCCTGATAAATAAGAATCGCATCATCGTAATCAATGTCTTTTGTGTCTAAAATTTGTTTAAAAATTAATGGCATCATCTGTTAAAACGTTACTTTTAAAATTAGCGTTGATTGCGATTGTCTTGTGCCTGTCAGAACTTTCAATAAAAAATGAAAACCCCTATTTATTTAATTTGAATTTGCAACCAATTTAAGATTTCCGCTAAAGCCGAAGGCGAAAATGTCTGTTCAATCATAGCATATTCACTTGGCGAACCTGTTTCACATTCCTGAAATAAATGATTCAAATTTGGCAATACTTTTGTCGTCACTTTTTTGTTTCCGCCTTTTGCCAACGCATTTTTTATGGCTTCCAAATTTTCTTTAGGAGGAACCTGTAAATCTTTTTCACCATTAATTGCCAATACCGGACAATTGACTTTTTCCAAAGCCGGTGCCGGATCGTATTTTATAAAATATTGCATCCAAGGACTCACAATTTGGTTGACCTGCAATTTTATATAATCATCTTCACCCATTCCTCCATATTTATCTGCATCTGGATTGGTGGCTAAAGCAAGTTTTATATAGTTTGTTAAATCCGTTTTTAACTGTGCGGTATTTGTGGATTTTTTCACCACTTCGAAAATACCCTTGTTTATTGTATGCGCTTTTTGCAAATCTTCATTGGGCATTCCGGCTGCTTTGCCTATCAATTCCTGTTGCAATAAAAGCAACTGGTCGCCCGGAATTCCGGTTCCTGCCAGCAATATGATAAAATCAATGTCGTTGGAATTGTTGGCTACCATCGGGGCAATGATGCCTCCTTCACTATGTCCAATCAATCCGATTTTGCCTTTATTTATTTCCTTTCTGGTTTTTAAATATGCGACACCAGCTTCAACATCCGCAGAAAAATCCAACGTTGTGGCCGCATTGAAATCTCCTTTCGATAAAGCGGTGCCCCGGTCATCAAAACGCAATACTGCAATGCCGTTTTTTGTTAAAAAATCGGCCAAAACAAGAAACGGTTTATGACCCAACAATTCTTCATCCCTGTTTTGGGGTCCGCTTCCGCTGATTAAAACGACTGCGGGAAATACGCCTTCTTTTTGTGGCAAAGTCAATGTTCCGGCCAAGGTAATTCCGGCACTTTTATTTTCAAAAGTGATGTCTTCCGAATGATAGGCATAAGGTTTAACAGGCTCTTGCGGACGTACAATTATTTCCTTTTCAACAGGCGCCTTAGATAAATTCATCGGAAAAGTGAATCCGCTTTGTTTGAAATTACCGACAACAATTTGATCATTCCCCAAAGTGCCTTCATAGTCAATTCCGGCATTTGGAATCGAAAATTTTAAAATGGCATTTTCAAAACTGGTTGAAGTTACCGGAATTCCCGTTGCGCCCTGGTCCGGACTGTCCATCGTTGACGTGTAACCTTTCTCTGTTTTTAAAACATTAAAAACAAGCCTTAATTGTGTTCCCTGAACTTTTAAGATTCCATTCCATTGTCCGGTTACGTCTTGTCCGAAAGCCAATAAAGAAACCATTC
>DATIRG010000190.1:0-7604 GCA_035470005.1 Lutibacter sp.
CCCAACATAGTTCCTTCACCATATAGATTAGGTTTGTACCGTTTTTTGGTTTCATTATCGGCAGTTAATGCGGTCCTGAAATAGCGGGTATCCAACAGAATAATTTTTATGGTGTTGTTGGCCACGCTATAATCTTTGGCGAAATAAACACCTTCCTGTTTTCTGCGGACATCATTTTCAGGAACATCAAGAAAGTCTAAAAACAATTGTTGCGCTTCCGCTTTTTTGGAATATTCAACGCCGCCGTCGTTTAAACCATAATCGTGATCGTCCCAAGTGCCAAGCACTTCAACTTTTTTCGTAAAAGCGGCATAATCAGCATTGTTTTTTTGTTTTTGGTAATTTTCTGCCATATATGCCATATCATAAGTATCGGTATAAACAACATCACCGCCCCAAATCCAAATAGTTGGCTTGTTTTTTTCAATGGCCGGCCAAAGCGGATTGGCCAATGTCTGGTTGTTGCATGACCCAAAAGCAATCACAAAGTCAGTGGTGGTTTTCTCTAAAACCAGCGAATTATTTTTGGGATTCTCATTTGTTTTACAGGATAAAATGAGTAAAAAAAGGATGAAGAAAGATTTGAAATAGTCCATTTTTGCAGTAAGATATTAAAGGAATCAATAAACTTATATTTTTATCAAATATGTAATTGGTTGTTTTTCAGTTTTTTAAATCTGAATTTACGCTTTAAATACGTTATACCCATTTCTTAAAACTGCCTAAGCACAATTTAAACAAATGTACATTTGTTAATGAAAATATTTATACTATAATTTTGTATATTTGCACCCTTATGAACAGAAGTGATATTAAGGAAATAAAGGAGTTGTTTTCTGCACCTCAAAATGTGGTTATAGTACCTCATAAAAATCCAGATGGAGACGCTATTGGCGCTTGTTTGGCCATGTATCATTATCTGAAAAAAAAGGGACATTATCCAACAGTTGTGTCTCCTAATGATTATCCTAATTTTTTAAAATGGCTGCCGGGCTCAAAAGATGCCTTAAAATTTGATATGCAGAACAGGCAATCAAAAAGAGCCATCGATGAAGCTTCCGTTATTTTTATATTGGATTTTAATGCCTTAAACAGGGTAGGAGACGACATGCAAAATACCTTGCAGGAATTTAAAGGTATTTTTATGATGATAGACCACCATCAGCAACCCGAGGGTTTCGCAAAATACTTATTTTCAGACACATCAATATGTTCAACGTGCCAGATGGTATATCATTATTTAGAAAAGTTAGATGAAGTAGAAGTGATAGATGCCGATATTGCGACCTGTATTTACACCGGAATTATGACCGATACAGGATCGTTTAGATTTCCTTCAACCACCAGTGAAACTCACAGAATTGTTGCCGATTTAATTGATAAAGGTGCTGATAACGCCAAAATTTACAACAATGTTTACGACACCAATTCCTATGGGAGTTTACAGCTTTTAGGAAGGGCATTGACCAATTTGGTGGTTAAACCCGAACTTAAAACTGCTTTTATTACCTTGACACAAGCAGAGTTGGATGAATTTGATTTTCAAAAAGGTGATACAGAGGGAATTGTGAATTACGGATTGTCTGTTGAAGGGGTCATTTTTGCCGCTATTTTTATTGAAGATATTGAACAAAAAATTATAAAAATTTCCTTCAGGTCAAAAGGAAGTTTTTCAGTAAATAAATTTGCCCGGGAACATTTTGACGGAGGCGGGCACGACAATGCTGCCGGAGGAAAATCAAGAATTTCACTCGACGCAACTGTTTCAAAATTTTTAAAATTGCTGCCAAATTATCAACAGGAATTGCTAGCCTCTTATGAAGAATAACTATTTTCTTTATATTTTTATATTTTTCTTGGTTTCCTGCGGAAACCCAGTTCCGCGCAAGCCTATATTAAGAAAAACGAGCACTTTTTTAGATGAATCTGTCAAATTTAATAAAACGATGAACGAAAATGAAGAAAAGGCTTTTGCAGCCTTCATGAAAAAAGATTCGCTTACCCAATATGTAGCCTCGCCAAGCGGATTTTGGTACACTTTTAATCAAAAAAACGCCGATACCTATTTACCTAAAGTTGGTGATCAACTTTTTTATACTTTTGCTGTTTATGATATTGATAACAATATTATTTACAGTGCCGAAGAAATAGGGGAACAAACCTATATCGTTGACAAACAAGAAATCATTGAAGGTCTTAGAAACGGATTGAAACTGATGGGCGCCGGAGATGTTGCAACTTTCCTGTTTCCTTCGCATAAAGTTTATGGATACATAGGCGATGATAAAAAAATCGAAATAAATCAACCATTAATATATAAAGTTCAATTAATTAAAATCAATAGAAAGAAAAATGAAAGCAATTAAAATTTTAGGAGTAATTACAGTAATTTCAATGATGATGTCCTGCAACAATAAAGGGACTGCACAAAAATCTTTAAAAACCGAAGTGGATACGGTAAGTTATTCATTAGGAATAGACATCGCGTCTAAATTAAAAGCAAATTTCCCTGAAATCAGTAAAGAATTATTTATTCAGGGAGTTATGAACGGATTGGATTCTACAAATATTCTAATTACTGTTGAAAATACAGAACCAATTTTAAGAGCGTTTTTTCAAAAAAAGCAAGAAGAAGCTATGAAAAAACAACAAGCAGACATGGAAAAACAAATGGAAACAGAATTTGCTGATGTAAAAGCAGAAGGCGTTAAGTTTTTAGAAGCAAATAAAACAGCTAGTGGCGTTCAGGTGACTGCAAGCGGTTTGCAATACATTGTGTTGAAAGAAGGAAAAGGTGAAAAACCAACTGAAACTTCAACCGTAAAAGTTCATTATCATGGAACGTTAATCGACGGTACCGTATTTGACAGTTCAGTTGACAGAAAAGAGCCAATTGAGTTTCCGTTAAACGGCGTAATTAAAGGGTGGACTGAAGGATTACAATTAATGAGTGTTGGTTCAAAATACAAATTCTTTATTCCTCAAGAATTGGCTTATGGCGCAACTCCACGCGAAGGCGGACCTATTAAACCATTTGCGACTTTAATTTTTGAAGTTGAATTGTTAGAAATAAAAAAATAATAGCCTAACCGTTTTACATTGTTGATTTGTAAAACAAAAATTGATAAAATGCCCTTTAAACTGAGATGTTTAATAGGGCATTTTAATTATTTACAACCAAACATTTGTAATTTATAAAATTTATATGGTAATTGTTTAGTCAAACAATTTATATTTACATTTGAAATGAACAACCAAAAATAGGTTAAAATTATCTCTAATGCCTTGCGAATTTTTTTGTAAAATATAATTTTTTCTCGCTTGTATAACTAAATAAATTAGATTAAAAATGAAAGCCAAACTTATAATAATCGTATTTTCAATGCTTGTTTTTTCATGTAAACCAACCAAATATGCCGATTTGGATGAAGGTTTGTATGCCAACATGGAAACCAACAAAGGGGAAATTTTGCTGAAACTTGAATTTGAAAAAACGCCGGTAACGGTGGCCAACTTTGTTTCTCTTGCAGCAGGCACAAATCCTTACGTTGTGGGCGTAAAAAAAGGAAAAAAGTATTATAATGGGATTATTTTTCATAGGGTAATTAAGGATTTTATGATTCAAAGCGGTGATCCGTTGGGCACGGGAGAAGGAGATCCGGGATATAAATTTGGTGATGAATTTCCTAAAGACAGTTTAGGAAATCTTTTGTTGAAGCATGACAAACCCGGTATTTTATCGATGGCCAATTCTGGCCTGGCCACAAACGGAAGCCAGTTTTTTATCACGCACAAAGAAACTTCCTGGCTTGACGGTAAACATACCGTATTTGGAAATGTGGTTGAAGGACAGGCAGTGGTGGATTCCATTGTGCAAAATGACACCATCAGAAATGTAGAAATTATACCCATTGGAAAAGTTGCTAAAAAATTTGATGCTCAAAAAGAGTTTTCTTCTTACTACGAAAAGAATCAGAAATATTTAAAAGAGAAACTTGAAAAAATTCAACAGTCCAAAGCAGCGATTTTAGCAAAAATAACCACTTATTTAGACGAAGCACAAGCATTGCCTTCCGGTTTAAAACTGGTAATTACTGAAACAAAAAACGGTGCTTTTCCTCCTAAAGGAAGCAATGTAAAAGTGAATTATGCAGGCTATTTTACTGATGGAAGATTGTTTGACACCAGTTATAAGGAAGTTGCAACGGCATACGGAACCTATGATGAAGCAAGAGACAAACAAAACGGATATGTGCCTTTCACCACCATTTATGGTCCGGATGCAAAATTAATAGCCGGTTTTAAGGAAGGTTTGCAAAAAATGAAAATCGGCGACAAAGCGATAGTATTTGTGCCATTTCATTTGGGTTACGGAGCGCAAGGTGCAGGAAATGTGATTCCGCCTAATACCGATTTAGTATTTGAATTGGAATTGGTTGAAATGGCCAATTAATTGATAAAAAATTAGCGCAATCCAATGATAGACCAACTTATTGATAAAGACATTGAATTGCTCATTTACCTAAACAATTTAGGCACAACACAATGGGATGGTTTTTGGCTATTTATGTCAAATAAGTTCAGCGCCATTCCATTGTATTTGTTGTTGCTTTACTTTACCTACAAACAGTTCGGCTTAAAGAAAACTTTTGTTGCGATATTGTTTGTTGTTTTATTAATAGCCTTATCAGATCAAACAAGCAATTTATTTAAATATGGATTTAAAAGATTGCGTCCTTGTCACAATGAAAATATTTCCTATTTAATTCGGTTGGTGGGCAACCGCTGCGGCGGTTTGTATGGCTATTTTTCGGCACATGCAGCCAATTCTATGGCGATTGCCGTGTTTTTCGGATTATTGTTGAAAAGTAAACTAAACTATTTATTTCCCATTCTTATTTTTTGGGCAATATTGGTTTCGTACAGCCGTATTTATTTAGGCGTTCATTTTCCTTTGGATGTTACAACAGGAATGTTGTTCGGACTTATTTATGCGATGCTGTTTTATACTTTTTTTAAAACCTTTTTGAAAAAGTTTATGCGTTAGCTGTATAAATCTCTTTGTTGAACGGTTTTATAAAAATCAGCAGGAAAATGACGCTGAAAGCCAATTCATAGATTTCCCATTTTCTGCTTGAGGAAATAAATAAGAGTAAAACCGTTCCCGTTAAAAATGAAATGGTGTGGTGCCATTGTACAATGGGTACAGCAAATTTGTTGGCCAAATTTTTCACCCAATCAAATTTTCGATACAACAATGGGGTAATAATTAAATAAATAATAAGAACAGCGGTTAATAGCTGACTGAAGATTAATTTATTTATTTTGGTTTCACCAACCACCATATTGTGTAAATTGGTTTCTCCCTGTGCATTGTTTTCTAAAAAATATTGAGAAGATTCCACGTCAAATATACGCTGTCCCCAAGAAATTTCTTCGCCGGCACCAAAAAAGAAAACAATGGACAAACCTAAAACACCAATTTTCCAAAACAATTCTTTATGCTTAAAAAGTTTGAAAAAACGATAAAGCAACAACAGGCTCGAACTCAATAGAAATATGGCAGAACCATTTTCAATAAAACCGTCTTCCCCTGTATAAACTTCATCAAAATAGGTAAGGTCTGTGTTTGCAAAATATATTCCCAATCCAAATATGATGATTAAAAATAAATAGGCTGCTTTATCGAAATTATTAAGTGTTTTCATTTTAAATTTTGTTTTATTTTGAAGGTCAAAAGGAATTCGTACAAGTATTGTTATGTGTTTTTATAGTTTTTTCGTTATGCTTATTTCACAAGTCAAAAGTACTATTTTTTTGAAACTAAATAAAATTCTCTGATCAATCGTTCTTTGCTTTTTGAACCGACATTCAAATTATAGGTTTCAAGATGTTTTAAGTTATAACCATGGTTTAATTCAGATTTAATTGATACAACATCATCTTTCATCAGCAGCAACCCAAAATTTGGTTCAGAGGGAATTTCAAGCGACTTATTTTTGTAAATATCCTTTAAGATTCCGTTATAGTCCCAAAGCAATTCCGGAGCCATTTCACCAATGGAATAAGTGGTAATCTTATTGCTTTTTTCAAATTGATGCAATGCGTTAATGGATCGGAATTCATTATTATTGATCAAACTTTTAGACAGGGGCAACCCAAAAGCACCTAAAGAAACCACAAATAAGATGGTTAAATAAAAAACGGTCGAAAACTTTTTAACATACAAATTTCTGATAAGCAGAATTCCGATTAAAAGCGTTGCCAATGAGGTCAACAAATAACTTATTAGGTGGCTTTGCAATCCGTCTTTCAACAAAAAGAACAAGGCAAATGGCACGGAAAGACTTATTACAGTAATCAATCCAAAGTTAAAATAAACTGGAAACGATTCGGCCTTTCGTTTCATCTCAGAAAAATTTGTAAGCAGGTACTCTATGTAAAAACCGGTATTTATGGCCAGAGGAATCAATGCAGGAACCAGATAACGCGCTTTTTTCTCGGGAACCACCGACAATAAAATTACTGCAATAATCGTCCACCAAAATGAGAATTGATAGGCTTTTTTATCTGCAACACGTTTTATCATGTAAGGATACAGCAAACTTATAAATGCCGGAATCGCCCACAAACCGGACTGGATAAAAAAGTTCCAATAGTAATAAAATGGTTTGATGTTATAGCTGCTCCAATTTTCAGTTTCTTTTGTGGCAATTTCCAAAAATGCTTGGGGATCTGCCAATCTTACATATGCAAACCACCAGCCTCCAATAATTAAAAATAGAAGTACAAAACTTATCAATGGAAGAAATTTTGCTTTGAAGCCTTTAAATTTAAAAACAATTCCATAAGAAATTAAAAACGGCAAAAACAAAACATACAGCGATACCGGGCCTTTGCTCAATAAAGACAATCCGACAAAAAATCCGGCCAATAATGCATTTTTCCAAAGTGATTTTTTTTCTTCAAATAGGAGAAATAGAAAATAGAGTCCGGCAAGCATAAATCCGTGGGCAAAAATATCCCAGGGTGCTTCAATAATGATGGCAAAAACATAAAAAGAAGTCACCAAAATTAAACCGTTATTTAAACTTTGAATTTTAGAAAGCTTTAATTTCAATGATAAATAATAAATGCAAATACCTGAAAATAACACCATCAATGCTGCCGGAAGTCTTAAAGCCCAAACATTGTTGATACCAAATAATATCCCTGAGAAAGCTGTTAACCAAGTCGGCAATGGCGGTTTTTGATAGCGCGCTTCGCCGTTAATGGTGGTTAAAAGCCAATGATTGTCCTGCACCATTTCACGTGCCGTAATAAAATTACGGGCTTCCATAATGGTGATGTTAGGCACTTCCAAGTGAATCAAGAGCATCAATAAAACAACACCTGACAATAGTGCTACCGGATATTTTTCAAAGATTTTAATCATCTGACAGTGTCCTTAAAATGTTACTCATATTTTCCCTTTTTGATAAAATTAAATTTCTGAAATAAATTACGGAACCCATCAGGTGACCAAGCAATAATACCGGATCTTTTCTTAAAATTGCATAAATTAAAATCATAACGGAGCCGATGAAACTCAGCAGCCAAAATCC
>DATIRG010000191.1:0-11563 GCA_035470005.1 Lutibacter sp.
ATTTACGATTAATTAAAATAAATTAAAAAAAATGATTTTTATCACTTTTATTCATAAAAAAACCATCCGACAAAATGCGGATGGTTTTTATGCATAAAAAAATAATTTAACCCATAAATTTAATTGATAAATTATTATCAAAATAAATGTCAAGTTTAAATATTTACTCATAATATTTGTCGGTAACTATAATCAATAGAATAAAAGAGCGATGGTTTCAAAATCCAGTCAAATTATTTCAAAAGAACGGCACTTTATTTAAAAATTACAACATCTTTGAAAATATTGGAAATTACATATGAATAATTGGCATAAAAAAACCACCTCAATTGAGGTGGTTTTAAAAAATTAAATTGTTGTTTAATTTAGTTTTTTGTTAAAGAAATTATTCGAGAACCTCCGAAACATCCAATACCCACGCATCTTTTAAACTCTAAACTCATAAAGTTGTTACATGAAGTGTAAGTTGATTTTTCAGGCGATATGGTTGTAGCCCAAATATGTCCATAAGTTGCGTGATTGGTTAGAAATGCATCATACTCTTCACTTAAATATGTAATTGTTGGGTTCGTTACATCAGCACTTAACAAAATAATCATATCTGTTCCAGCGCCATCAGCACCTAGAATTCTTAATGAATTTGGTACTGGTCCTAAAGTAACAGTTGCTATTTTAGGCGTTGCAGAGCTTGAAGTTATTGCCGTATAAGTACCAACAAATGAATTCATATCAAGTTTGCAAGCAGCTTGTAATGTAATACTGGTTGTTGGATCTTCAGCAATAGTTTCTGATGTAGAGGTTATTTTTAAAACCACATCTTTAGGATTAAATGGATCTAAATTTTTTGAATTTACTTTTATTATAGCCATTACTGACATTTCCCCTGCAGGAAGTGTAATGTTTTTTTCAGTAAAATCAAATTCTACACCTTCAATTGCTGTTGAACTTGGATCTAAGGCAATTGTAATTTGAACATCTTCACCTAAAGGTTCATTTTTTCCACCAATAATTACAATTGGCACCTGATATTCATAAATTGCGTTGCTTTCATCTTTTATGAAATTAGCAACAACCTCAGATTTTTCAAAAAGGACTAAAACTGGTCCTTTACCAAAATCGGTTTTTTCATCATCTAATAGGCATGAGCTCACTGTGAAACTAGCAAGTATCATAACTATGATGATATTTAATTTAATTCTTATTTTTTTCATGATTTAGGATTTTTTATTTCCAAAATGGCGCTTTGGTAAACGCATCTTGATTGGTTAGTGTAGGAACATTTGCCGAGTTTCTTGCAATCTCAGAAGCAGGATATAACAATCTTACTGGTCTAACACCACCTGATTCAGCAGGAATTGGCAACCCAACAGGAAAACCGGTTCTTGTATATTCAACCCATAATTCAATTGAAGAAGTTCCATTTAAAGCAATCCATTTTTGAGTGCTTATTGCTTGTAACTTGTTAGGAGATGAAGCCCATGAAACATTAGGAAGTGCTTGCGCATAGTACGTTTGAGCAGCTACAACAGCAGCAGGTACACCTAATGTTGTGAATGAAGCTTCAATTGCTTCATTATATAAAGTCTCTGCACTTCCTGCAGCAATATAACCTCTTTGCACTGCTTCAGCTTGTAATAATTTGGATTCGGCAAGCAACATGATATATTGGTCTTGGGCATGTGACTTTAATAATCCAGGTCCAACTTTAGATAAATCATTTGAAGTAAATCCAGTACCAGGTAATAATGTTGATTGGTAAACTCCTTTATAGGCTCCGCCAGTTGTTGCAGGGGCATATAAACGTTCTCTCCTTGGATCGGCAGTACCTGTTAAATAATTAATTGTAAAATCAGTTGCCACAGTATAATCACCTCTGTCTGTTTGACTATTGGTTGAAGGATTTCTGAAATACCCATAGAATGGACTTTGTTTTTCTGCATTGTCAGAATAACCTGGATTGGCAGCTACATCTTCTGTAATATAACCAGCAGTATTTGCGTTTATTTTCGCAATTTCTCCTTTAATGTAAGCATCTTGTCCGGTATTACTTAAACGCACCAACATTCTAAGTTTAACCGAGTTTGCAAACTGAGCCCATTTATCCATGTCACCACCAAAGATTACATCCTGACTGCCAGGATTTTCTGCATTACCAGGTAAGTTTAAAGCCAAGTCAGCTGCTGCTGTTAACTCATCAATTACTTGTTTGTAAACGGTTTCAGCGTCATCATATTTAGGTGTTGTGTTAGCGCCTCTTAGATTTGCTTCAGTGTAAGGAATATCACCATAAATATCAACTAGATATTGGTATTGAAAACCTTTAATAGTTTTTGCAATAACTTTGTAAGAACTATAGTCAACAGCACCTGTTGCATCTTCGTAATTTTCAATATATGTTAAGTTTTTGAAAATTACTGCATATGAAGTTTCAAATATAGCAGTGTTAAATGTAGTTGTTATGTTATATCTTGGAAACTCCTGGTTTGCAGACCAGTTAGAAGGCGTAGCCCAGTTATAAACAAAAAACTGTCCCACATACGTCATAGTTCTGGCATTTAAAGCTGCAAAGTCTGTTTGTGCAACCGGCAATGTTAAACCTGGCGTAGATATAGATGGATCATTTGGATTGTCGTTGACATCCAAGAAATCACTACAGCTTACTGTCATTGCCACGACGGACAATGCTAGTAAGGTAGATTTTATTAATTTAATTGTTTTCATAAGTTATGTTTTTTAGAATTTTACTGTTACGTTAACCCCATATTGTCTTGTTGGAGGAGTTTGTGCTTGCGTACCAACACCCATAGCATTACCTGTTGTAAAGTTAAATTCTGGATCTGTATACACATTGTCTTTTGGTCTAAAAGTTAATAAGTTTCTTCCGAAAAGACCTAAAGTTAAATTCTCAATTCCAATTTTGCCCAATACTTCAGTATCTAAATTGTAAGAAAGTAACACTTCTCTTAATTTTAAAGTTGTTGCATCTGTTACGTAGTTTTCTTTAACTTCGTTATAAGCATCCCAAAAATCATTTCCTCCATCAGAAGTTAAACGATTGGTGTTTGCCACATAACCATCATTACCATCAGAGTAAGAAGAATTAGGGAATACAAAAGGTTGTCTGTTGGCAGAAACACTGTGTTGTGTTAAACCTGTAAACTCTAATGCATCTACTAAACCGTTGAAAAATACGTGACCAGTTCTGTAATCCATTACAGCATATAAATTCCAGTTTTTATATTTTAAACTTGAATTTAAACCGATAATATAATCAGGTGAAGTTTTTCCTTGTGTTTGTAATTTACTGTCTTGAATCGGATCTCCGTTGGCACCAACAATTACTCTTCCCTGATCATCTCTTAAATAAGATGTTGTTCTGATAAGAGGGTATGGTTCACCAACTTTTGCAATAATTTGAGCACTTGCAAATCCACCTAAGTCTAATTCATTAACACCTTCTGATAATGAAATCACTTCAGATTTGTATCCTGAATAGTTTAGGCCTAAATCCCAAGAAAAATCACCTTTACTAATAATTTTGGTATTTAAATCTAATTCCATACCTAAGTTTTCAATTTCACCAATATTAATTAAGCTACTTGTAGCTCCTGATGCAAAAGAAATGTTTACAGGTATAATTTGATCTACAGAATTTGTTTTATACACAGATACGCTACCAGTAACTCTGTTTCTGAATAAACCATACTCAATCCCTGCTTCAATTGAAGTCGTAAATTCAGGGCTTAAGTTTGGATCAACATCTCTGCTTGATTGAGATAAACCAGCAGTAGAACCGTAAGGGAAATTAACAGGTGCAAAGAAAGTTCCAGCTGTTGCATATGCTCCCGGATCAGATCCTGTTTTTGTAACGTTAAAGTTTGCTTTTAAATAACTTAATCCATTGTTAGATACAATTCCAGGAAGCGCTTCTGAAGCGATAAATGACAATCCTACTCCCGGATAAAAGAATGATCTGTTATTTTCAGGTAATGTAGAAGACCAGTCATTTCTGGCAGTTGCACTTAAAAATAAATATTGTTTGTATCCCAAAGTGAAATCAGCATAGACGCCTAATTTTCTGTAATTTGAAGTTTCTTCTGAACCAACTAAATCTCCAGTTCTTGTAGAAACATTGTAAAAATCAGGAATAATTAAATTTTCACCACTTACATTAACTTCTTTATAAGTGTTTAACCTCATATTTTGTCCTAAAGTAAGTTTTGCATTTAAATCAGGTGTAATATCTTTTTTCATTGTGATAAGGAAATCACTATTCACTCTGGTTGATGCAGTAATTTGATCAGCAGTTTTTGCGCCATAAGCATCCATTTCTGAATATACATGATCTAAATGGAAAGCATAATTAAACGCACCATATTGTCTTTTAAAATTGCTTGTACCTCCAGTGTAGCCAACATTTAACGATGCATTAATCCAATCGTTAATTTCATAATTAGCGTTTGCCAATACATTAAACTCATTATAATCACTATATTCTCTTTGGGTATCTATGATGAAGTAAGGATTTTCATAGAAACGGAAGAAAGACACTTCATTTCTTGTAAATTCTCCTGTTCTCCAGTTTTTCATTTGATCTAATGGCAAGTGCAATGGTGTATTTATTACGTTCCAGTAAACAGGTCTGTCTTGACGACCAGCTTCTGCACCAACTAAATTAGCATGAGATCTGTAAAAAGATAAATTTCCTCCAACTTCTAATTTATTGTATTTTTTATTGGCTTTTAATCTGAAGTTTGTTCTGTTATATGCATCTTTTGGAACAACACCTTCTGTATTTGTTTGGTCTAAAGATAAAAGGAAATCTCCAGTTTCATCACCAGCACTAAGTGTTACACCATGTCTGATAGTACTACCGGTGTCAAAGAAATTTTTATTTCTGTCTTTAATAGGGGTAAAAGGCACTTGCCAAACCGAACCATCATTTAATGTTTCACTTGCATCAACCATTCTGCCATCATAAGCAGGTCCCCAGTTTACATTTTCTAAAGGATATAATGTTCCGTCAGGAAATCCACCTACACCAAATTTTTCTTGGAATTCTGGCATATAAGCTACAGATTCAGCTTGAAATGTTGTACTATATTCAACACTTAATTTTCCTTTACCTTTCTTGGTTGTAACAATGATAACTCCGTTAGTTGCATCAGAACCGTATAAAGCAGATGCGTTTGCACCTTTAAGCACTGTTACAGACTCAATGTCATTAGGGTTAATACGGTCCAAAACACCTCTGGCGGAAGGAAAACCATCAACTACAATAAGCGCTTCGTTATTTCCTAACAAAGACCTGTTACCTCTTAATACAACTCTTGTACTTGGGTTAACACCGTTGTTTGTGGTGTTAATTTGTAAACCAGAAACTTTACCAACCATTGCTGTTGCAGTATTTACGGCTTTAGTTCTGGTAATGTCATCATTTTTAAGTGTTGTTACCGCGTATGAAAGCTCTTTAGGTTTTCTTTTGATACCTAAAGCTGTAACTACAACTTCATCTAAGCTTTGGGCATCTTCCTGCATCATAATATTGATGCTGTTTGATGCGCCTACAGTTTGATCAACAGTTTTCATACCGATAAAGCTAAATTGCAGCACAGCACCTGTGGCAGCTTTAATTGAGTATTTTCCGTCAAAATCTGTTTGGGTACCCGTTTTGGTACCTTTAATAATCACTGTTACACCAGGTAATGGTCCGCTCGCGTCGGAAACAGTTCCCGTAACAGTTTTTTCTTGGGCAAACGTAATTTGCACAAGTAACGCCAGTAACAGCGTTAAAAAACCATTTAACTTTGTTTTCATTATATAATTATTTGAATTAATTAGGCCAAAAATCATAATAATTTGTTAATAAACCTAACAATTCGATAGTAAATTTTGAAATTTTATTGATTATTATTCAATTTTATATATTATTTTTTATATTAAATTACGAATAATTTAATAAAATATTATTTTAATTAAATAATTAATAATATTAAATAATACTTTAATTTGGCTTTTTTAAGGTCTATCTTTCTTTGGCTAAGTTATATACAAATTAAATATTTGGATTGGTGCAGGTATTAAATCAATAACATATTGAGCTTAAAAATAGGATATCCACAAAAGCATATTTATTTCCTAAAGTAGTTTGTAGGAACCGTAATTATTAACTAACGGAGATAATTTTGAATAAGGATGTATATTAAGTTTTTTTGTTTTTATCAAAATATTTAATAAAAATTAGAGAACAATACTTTTTAAGGATACGCATTTTTTTATACCTTTACTCTTATATAAACTAATTTTTTATGAAAAATAAAGTAAGATTATCTTTTTTTTTAATTGCATTGGGTTCAACATTACTATTTGCGCAGCAAAAATGTGAGGTGCTTAAAGTTGATATTTCAGGAGAATATTCAGGTGATTGTAAAAATGGTCTGGCTCACGGAAAAGGAATCGCTAAAGGTCAAAACTCCTATGAGGGTGAATTTAAAAAGGGGCTTCCAAATGGTGCTGGGACAATGGTATATTCGGATGGAGGAAAGTATACGGGAGAATGGAAAAATGGATTAAGACAAGGCGAGGGTAAGTATAGTATCAGCTATGAAGGGAAAGACTCTATAGCAGACGGTATTTGGAAAAATGATGCCTATGTTGGTAAAAAGCCTGTAATACAATATGAAGTTTCTAAAAAAATATCCGTATCGCGGTATACCATAAAAAAAATTGGTGAAAGTAAGGATCAGGTTACTATTAAAGTGAGATATAAAGGACAAGCAATAAAAAATACTTTTGATAATATTATTGTAAATTCTGGTAACCGATCAAATTATGAAGGATATATAGTTTTTGAAAATATAAGCTCATATCCGTTTACTTGTGATATGAGATATAATGTTCCTAGCGCAATGGGTGCAACCAGTATAGATGTAGAATTTTTCTTTAAAATATTGGAAAAAGGAGAGTGGTTGGTTGAAATAAATCATTAAACTAAAAACCAAAGAATTTAATTATATTAAGTATCACTTAAAAGTTGTTTTTACAATATCTAACCACTATTTATAAAAGTTTCTTCTAAGATCTTTCAAAATATTTTAAGGAGTCAAAATTTATATAAATTTTGGCTCTTTAAAATTTATAAACAGAAATGGAGTCTAATTATTTTCCAAATATTATTTGAATATGATTATCATTTTGAAGTTTTTGAACACAAAATCAAAACGCTTTTATCATAGTTTTATATCTTAGAAATAATAATGCATTAAAATAAAAATAGCTTGGGTTTCCCCAAGCTATTTTTTTGATATTATAATGCTATTATAATTTTGTAACTACGAATCCAGTTCCACTATTAACAACTTTTAATATTTTGTAGGCTTCCGGAGAACCCCAACTTGCAGGACCTACAAAATATGTGTAAGGGTATGTGGTGCCATTAAATGTACCAGTAATGGTTTGCACAGTTCCATTTGGATGTAACAATGTAAATGTATAATTAAAATTAACACCTTCTCCCCAATCTAAAATAGTTACATAATAGTCCCCTGTAGGATCTTCTAACCAAATTGAATGATCAATTTCCGGATTTGCGCCAGTTGCACCACCATTACCCCATAAGGTTGCAGGATAAGCAGCTGTATCACTATAAACAAGCATATCCATATCTTTGGAATTGTCCCATGCGAAATTAATAGTTAGCAAAGTAGGATCTACAAAACTTGTGAAATTAATTTCAATAGGAGCAAATACAGTATTTGGATGGACTAAAAATTTATCAGCAATGGATTCAATTTCTATTTGAATATCTATTGATTCACTAGGTTCAATTAAATACTCTTCAATTAATGATACTGTAAATTGAACCGATGTTGTGTAAGGAGCTAACGTTACCGTTTCATCAATTTCAAAATCATCATGAATGTCTGCCGTACCCCCAACAATTTTAGGAGTAAAGGTCACTGCTCTATCAATTGGTTTATCAAAAGTGATTGTATAAACTATATCATTACCTTCTTTTGCTGCTCCAGTAGAATTGGTAGTAACTGTAACGGTCGGTTTATAATCAGGGCTGATAATATCGGCCACATCTTGGTCTGCCGTATCACAGGCAGTAAAACTTGCGATTAAAAGCGCCAGACCAATTATATTAATTTTTGAAAATATTTTCATTATAATAAATTTAGTTATTAAAAATTAAACTATTGTTTGACATAGGTTACATAGTATACTCTATCAGATGTAGCCGGTGGAACAACAATGGTATATTCCATGTATATACTACCAGTAACCGGATTGACTGATGATGCACCTGCCACACCTTCAACAATATTTGAATATAGATCTACTAAGTTTTGTGATGGAATCGTAATATCACCACATACATCATAGAATGTAAATCCTGGTGTTCCGCCTAAATCAGCTTGTGACCAGTGCCCAACATGTGATGTTCTGTATTCACCTACACCTGTTTTTGTGAAAGTAACTATTCTTGAAACATTACTTACCAAGGCTCCAGCTCTAAAATATTGAGTGGTCTCTCTATAAGTACCGGCAAGTCTAGAATCACAAGCATAATTTAAAGTAATAGCTACAGGTTTACCACTTGCAATCACATTACCGTCACCTGATGTAGTTTTTGCTTGTAAAACAAGTACGGGACTAGGACCTGAAAGTGGAGCATCTATCCCAGCAGTTAACATAACCACTGTTGCAAAACCTAAATAGTTTTCATCTTTTTTAAGCGTTGTAGATGGATTAACTATTTTATAATGAACACCTGCTACAGCAGTTGAAGCAGCTGTAGCTTCAAAAGTAACAGTAACATCACCAGTTAGATCAGTTACAGTTGGTCCAGCTACTTTCATTTTAACTGTAAAAGGATATTCTGAACCGTCTGCTACATTTGCCACGTTTTCTCTCGAATTAGTAAAACCGGCTAAATTAGGCCCTTCGGCATTTTGATCAAAACTTTCGCTATCATCGATACATGATGTTGGAACAGTTAAACTCAAAAATAGAAGAATTAAATATTTAATATTTTTCATAATGTTATTATTTTAGAATTAATTAGCCCAAAATATTTTTGCCGTGAAAGCGTTTGGCTGCGCTGGAACATTGGCTCCATTTGCAGACAATTCACTTGAAGGATAAAATAAACGAACTGGTCGATCACTTGTTGACGCTTGCATTGAAATTGGTAAATTTCTAGGGAATCCGGTTCTTGTATAATCAAACCAAGATTGTTCAGCAGTAATACCATTTACCGCAATCCATTTTTGTGTAATAATGGCTTCTAATTTATTACTGGATACATCCCAATTTACATTATTTACATTTAGACCTAAATAAGAAGTGGCCGAACCAGCACCTAAATAGGTAAATGAAGCTTTTACACCATTTTCATAAAAGGTTTTAGCAGTTCCTAAAGATGGTTGTGCTAAAGCGGCTTCCGCTTGATTAAAGTAACTTTCTGCATGTGAGAAAATAACAGCACCCATTTTTTCACTTTTAAGAATTCCAGGGCCAATGTTAGAAACAAATTCAGGTACAAAAGCATCTAAAACAGGCGTGTCATAATCTAACAAGCCTTGTGGCACACCTTTATGTCCTGTTGCAGGTTTTTCATAAAGGAAACTAATTCTTGTATCACCTGTTGCGGTTAAGTAAGTAAGAATAAAGTCTGTTGCACAAGTGGCATTATTGGTTAAAGTTTTAGTTCCTCCGGCATCAGCTCCATATAAGTTCCATAATGGATTTTGTTTTCCTTCATCTTTAGAATAACCAGGATTAACCATAACATCAGTTGATATGAAACCTGAAGGCTCAGCGAATGCAGATGAAATAGCGGCAGCATTTTTTGAACGTACAGCTATTCTTAATTTTACCGTGTTTGCAAATTGTTTCCATTTTGTCATGTTTCCGGCAAACATAATATCATCAGCACCAGGTTCAATAGGATTATCAGCACCATCAATAAGCGCTATAGCGGCATCTAATTGAACCAATAAATCAGCATAAATATCCTCAGCATTATCATAAACAGGAGTAGCGTTGTCTTTTCTAAGTAATGCTTCAGAATAAGGCACGTCGCCATAAAAATCAACCAATAATTGAAAATGATAAGCTTTCATAATCATTCCAATAGCAATATAGTTTTCATATCTTTCTCCCAATTGGGTAAGGATGTGATACTGTTTTAGCGATTGTGTGTACGAATCGGAAAATATGGGTGAGTAAAAAGATGAAGTTACCAAATATTTAAATTCATCAGGATACCATGCAAAACCGTCAGATTGACTCCAGTTATACATCATCAAATTTCCGAGTGAATTAGCTCTTCTTCCACCTCCATCGGATCCTTGTATAAGATTTGCCGTGTATTTTTGAGCGACAGGTAACACTAAATCAGGTGTTACTGTTGTTGGGTTATTTGGATCAACGTTTACATCCAAATAGTCCTCACAGGATGTTAACAGTAATATTACCATCAACACATTTACATATTTAAAAATATTTTTCATTTTGTTTTATATTTTAGAATTCGATATTAACGTTAAATCCAAATGATTTAGTAGGAGGAGATTGAAAATATCCACCAACACCAATTGCATTGGTATTTGTATTATTAAATTCTGGATCAGAAAATTTATTTTCCTTTGGTAACTTGGTGAAAATGTTTCTACCAATTAAACCAAGGCTTACTTTAGTTAATGGAGTATTACTAAGGAATTTTTCAGGTATAGTATAACTTAATGCAATCTCTCTTAATTTAAGTGCTGTAGCATCTTTTACATAGTTTGATTTCACATCATTGTAAACATCTGTCCAGTAACTTTGACGACCACCTTGTACAGCAATATTTGTATTTTCAACAAATACTCCAGGGCTTGTTTGAATTACAGAGTTTGGAATAACAAAATCTTGTCTGTTGGCAGAAACACTCGCTTCAGATCTTCCAGTAAATTCCATTGCATCTGATCCTTGTTCGTAGTATACGTGACCAGTTCTATAATCACCGGTAACAGAAAATGTGAATCCGTTGTAACTTGCTACAGAATTAAGTCCAATAATATAATCAGGCGTTGTTTTTCCCAAATTTTGAAGAGCATCTTCTGTTAATGGATGCCCACTTGCCGGATCAACAATTATTCTGCCTGCAGGATCATATTGGTAGACATTCGCTTTAATTTGAGGAAATGCTTCACCAACAACGGCATAAACACCATATTGACCCGTAGTTGTAATTGCAATTTCATCTAAACCTTCGTAGATGCTGTTAACAACTGTTTCTGATGAAGTGTAATTTAAATTTAAATCCCATTTGAATGCAGTATTTTTAAATACTGATGTTCCTAATGAAACCTCAATTCCATTTCCTTCCAATTCTCCAATATTTGTTAAAAAGCTTGTAGAAGCAGAAGCAACTGATGGAGTGGTAAAGGTAATTAAATCGGAAGTAATTGTATTATAGTAGGAAGCATCTAAAGTCACTCTTCCGCTAAAAAATCCAAGATTAAATCCTACCTCAGTCGTATTAATTTTTTCTTTTGAGATATTGGCATCA
>DATIRG010000192.1:0-1569 GCA_035470005.1 Lutibacter sp.
GAAATTATGGTGAATAGTAAGAAAATGATTGAAACTACAATTTCAGACACTGGAATCGGAATGAGTGCCGAAAAAATGAAGAATCTTTTTAAAATTGAACATAACTATAGATCTGCAGGAACTGACAAAGAAGTCGGAACAGGTTTGGGTTTGGTGCTATGCAATGAATTTATCGAAAAAAATAACGGAACTATTAAAGTGATTAGCAAAGAAAATGTAGGCAGCAGTTTTATATTTACGTTGGAAGCATCTTCCTAAATAATAGGCTTTATATTAAAAAATATATCGGTCTTTTTTTTATAAATTGCCGAAAATTAAATTTTATGAGCGTTACCGTAAAAAAAATGAATCGTTTTCTGATTTTTAAATTGCCATCGGCTTATTTATGCGGCGTTCGCTTAAAAGAACTCGACAATTCAAAAACGATTGTTGCCGTAACACATCGCTGGATCAACCAAAATCCTTTTAATTCCATGTATTTTGCCGTTCAGTCCATGGCCGCTGAATTATCCACTGGCGCGTTAGTGATCAAGAAAATTAAAGAAAGCGGCAAGCAAATTTCTATGTTGGTCACCAACCACAACGGCACTTTCACAAAAAAAGCAGTGGGCAAAATAATTTTTACCTGCACCGATGGCCATTTGATTGATGAAGCGCTTAATAGAACTATAGCAACAGGAGAAGGTCAAACCTTTTTATTGAAATCGGTAGGTATAAACGAAAATAATGAACAGGTTTCCGCCTATGAATTTGAATGGAGCGTAAAGTTAAAATCGAAGAAATAAATAAAATATAACAATTATTTAAACAAAAAAAACGCTTTCGAAAAAGCGTTTTTTTTGTTTAAACCTCTAAGGATTCAAGTTCTTTATAATTTCTGTTTAATTTTTTCAGCAAAATTCCATAAATAATGCGGTAATAAGCCCATATAATTCCGCACATCGCCAACAACATAATAATTTGCACCACAATCATTATGCCCAAGAATTTATCACTGTCCACAGTGGCGTTTTTAGGCATCACATTTTCAATCAAAATATCGGGATGCGAAAACATAACAACATTCAATACAATGGAAATCAACACATATAAAATGATATTATAATACATATAATAATTCACCGTTTTGCGGGTTTTTAAAATATTTTTCATCAATAAACCCGTATTGTCAACCACCGAAATTGTTTTGTAATTCTTATAAAACAAATAAATAAAGAAAAACACCACAGCATAATGCAAACCTTGCGCAATCATCAAAAAGGTGTTTAAATTAAATTTTTCATAAATAGAAAAAGTACTATCAGGGATCAAAAGGGTTATCATTCCCCAAAACAAAAATTCAGCCACACAAATAATAAAAATCAACTTTACAATCGATGAAGATTTTTTATGGATCAATTTATAAATTTCGTCATACGTAAATTTAGGAAAATCAGCACCTTGCTTTTTCCAATCCTTTTTTAAGAATTCTAATTCGTCCATCGTCTAAGGATTTAAAATTGTTTTTAAACGCGTTTTAATTCTGTTCATCCGCACACGTGCATTTACTTCAGTAATACCCATTGTTTC
>DATIRG010000193.1:0-3112 GCA_035470005.1 Lutibacter sp.
ACTTTTGATAATCACAATTTCAAACTTATAATCGATGAAGCATTTACAAATTATAGTAATATTACTTTTGTTCTTATTTATTTCAAGTTGTTCAATTGCTTTGGTCGTTTCGGCAATGAACTCAATTACAGAAAATGAGCCAATTTTAAGCAATACCAACTACGCAATATCTAGATAACTGGATTCTCTATAAATACAAATGTGCGTTTATTAAGCTACAGTTTAAAGGTAACAACAGGCAATTTTGCGTGATTTGCCAAATCTTCCCCAATACTTCCGTTGAATAAATGCGACAAACCTCTTCTTCCGCTTGTGTTTAATAAGATAACATCAGCATCAATCACTTTAGAAAAATTTAAAATTCCTGCTTCAACAGAAACATCGTTATAGATGTTTAAGGTATAATCACCCAAGTCAAAATCGTTGATAAAGTTTCTTATTGCGTCACTCGATTCTTTGGTAGTTTCAAAATTATGAATCGTATTTATTTTAAGCAAGTGCAGTCGCGCATTAAACAGCGATGCAAAATCCAATATTTTTTGGAATGCGTTTCTATGGTCAAAACTAAAATTAGAAGCAAAAACTATATTTTCAATTTTAAACTTATCAATCTCCCGTTTAATAACAAGTACGGGAACATCCGAATTTCTTACAACTTTTTCAGTATTTGAGCCCACCAACATTTCTTCAAGTCCAGAAGTTCCCTTTGAACCCATCACTATTAAATCGGCATTTTGCTTTTTACTTTCGTCGATGATTCCATCATATGCTTTATGAAATAAAACAGAATCTTCTACCTCGATACCTTCTAAAAATGGTAATTTTTTGAATTCCTCAAATTTTTCATGAGCCCTTTTCAAAAACAACATCGCTGAAGGTGTATTATTAGAAGAACCATAGCCTGCAGGATCTATAATTCCTGTGGGAAGTTCAAGCATGTGCAACAAAAATATTTTCGAATTTGTGTGTCTGGCAATATCAGACGCCACTTTTGCAGCATATTTTGCTTGTTCAGAAAAATCAATAGGGACCAGAATGCTTCTCATAAAAAATTGTTGTATAGTTTATTATCCTAATGCTAAGTTAATAATTTTAAATTAAAAATAAACATGAATTTTTATCATTTAAAAAAATCTTAGTATATTTGCACGGAATTAGAACAGATAACGGACTAGGAGGGGACATAAAGTCCCCTCTTTTTATAGTATGATACAAAAAGATAAAGTCATAAATTTGGTAAAAGAGGCTATTGAAGAAAACCCTGAGTTGTTTTTGATAGACTTAAAATTTTTGGCAGATAATAAGATTTCTGTTGAAGTTGATGGCGATCATGGCGTAACTTTAAAGGAATGTATTAGAATTAGCCGAGGAATTGAGCATAATTTAGATAGGGAAATAGAAGATTTTTCGCTAGAAGTTGCTTCGCCGGATATTGCAAATCCGTTAAAAGTTAATCGGCAGTATATAAAAAATATCAATAGGGTTTTAACGTTAAAGTTAAAAGACAATACAACTATTGAAGGTGTTCTTAAAAATGTGACTGATCATGAGATTGAGTTGGAATGGAAAACGCGTGAAGCAAAACCTTTAGGTAAAGGAAAAGTAACGGTTTCTAAAAATTCAACAATCTCTTTCAGCGATATTTTAGAGGCAAAAGTGAAAATAATATTTTAATTAAGAGAGTGCATGGAAAATTTAGCATTAATTGAGTCGTTTTCAGATTTCAAAGGAGATAAAAATATTGACAGGGTAACGCTTATGGCAATACTTGAAGAGGTTTTTAGAGCTGCTTTAAAAAGAAAATTCGGATCTGATGATAACTTTGATATTATTATAAATCCGGATAAAGGCGATTTGGAAATTTGGAGAAATCGTGTCGTGGTTGCTGATGGAATGTCAGAAGATGACAATGAAGAAATTGAACTTTCAGAAGCCCGAAAAATTGAACCCGATTTTGAAATCGGTGAAGACGTTTCTGAAGAAGTTAAGTTAATAGATCTTGGAAGAAGAGCCATTTTAGCCTTGCGCCAAAACCTTATTTCAAAAATACACGAACACGACAGCACAAATACTTTTAAACAGTTTAAAGCGTTAGAAGGTGATATTTACACTGCTGAAGTTCATCATATTCGTCACAATGCAATCATTTTGTTGGATGACGACGGAAATGAAATTATATTGCCAAAAAACGAGCAAATTCGTTCAGATTATTTCAGAAAAGGAGATAACGTTCGAGGCATCATTAAATCAGTAGAATTGCGCGGCAACAAACCCGTAATTATTTTATCAAGAACAGCACCTGAATTCTTGGTAAAATTATTTGAACAAGAAATTCCAGAGGTTTTTGACGGATTGATCACTATTGAAGGCGTTGCAAGAATTCCAGGCGAAAAAGCAAAAGTAGCCGTAGATTCTTATGACGACAGAATTGACCCGGTTGGCGCTTGTGTAGGAATGAAAGGATCTCGTATTCACGGGATTGTTCGTGAATTGGGGAATGAAAATATTGATGTGATTAATTACACCAAAAACACACAACTTTATATTGCAAGGGCGTTGAGCCCAGCGAAAGTAGTTTCCATGAAAATTCATGAAGAAGAAGGCCGCGAAGACGGCAAAAAAGGAAGGGTTGATGTATACTTACTGCCTGAAGAAGTATCAAAAGCAATTGGAAAAAACGGCGTAAACATTCGTTTGGCATCACAATTAACTGGTTACGAGTTAGATGTACAACGTGAAGGCGTTGAAGCAGAAGACGATGTGGACTTGACAGAATTTTCTGATGAAATTGAAGCTTGGGTCATTCAGGAATTTAAAAACATTGGTTTAGACACTGCAAGAAGTGTCTTGGAAAAAGATATCAACGAGCTTGTTAGCAGAACCGATTTAGAAGAAGAAACCATTTTAGAGGTTCAAAAAATATTAAGAGAAGAGTTTAAAGATTAATCTTTAATTATTCAACACAAATTGGCAAAAATAAACATTGTATGGCTGAAGACAAAACATTAAGACTGAACAAAGTATTGCGGGAATTGAATATCTCGTTAGATAGAGCTGTTGAGCATTTAGCAACTAAAGGTTTTGAAATTGAAGCAAGACCTACAACAAAAAT
>DATIRG010000194.1:0-3182 GCA_035470005.1 Lutibacter sp.
ATTGGGAAGTGAAAGAATTTCCAATCAAAGATAAATTAGATGAATTGTTTCATAACACGCCAATTGCCATCACCAGAATTGACGGACACGCTTTGTTAGCCAACCAAGCTGCCATTGATTTATCTGGAATTACGGTAAAAACGCCTTTTTCTGGAGGAGAAATTCTTCAGAGAAGCGGAAAATTAACAGGTATATTTATTGATGCGCCAATGGAATTAATTGAAGCTAAAATTCCTGCGTCTTCTAAAAAAGAAAATATTAAAGCCTTAAAAGATGCAGAAAGAATCTGTTTTGATTTGGGATTAACGACCGTTGATGATGCCGGACTTTCAAGAGAAACCATTGAATTAATTGACAGCTTGCAGCAAGCCGGATCATTGAAAATGCGAATTTACGCAATGGTTTCGGCAAGTGATGAAAACATTGATTATTATGCAAAAAAAGGCATTATAAAAACCGATCGATTAAACGTGCGTTCCTTTAAAGTTTATGCAGACGGCGCTTTAGGCTCACGTGGAGCGGCAATGAAAAAACCCTACAGCGACCAGCATAATCATTTTGGCGCTTTGGTAACTCCGTTGCAAAAACTAAAAGAATATGCCGAAAAAATTGCTGCAACAGACTTTCAAATGAATACCCACGCCATTGGTGACTCAGCAAATTACGTGATGTTAAAAACCTATAAAGAAGTTTTAAAAGGTAAAAAAGACAGCCGATGGAGAATTGAGCACGCTCAAATTGTGGATGTGGCCGATTTTAATTATTTCGAAAATATCTTGCCTTCTATACAACCAACACACGCAACATCTGATATGTATTGGGCACAAGACCGGGTTGGTGCCGAGCGCATGAAAGGCGCTTATGCCTATAAAGTTTTGTTGAACACTTATGGAAAAGTCGCGTTGGGAACCGATTTTCCTGTTGAAAAAGTAAGTCCATTGTTGACTTTTTACGCAGCCGTTGCCCGTAAAGATTTAAACAATTTCCCTGAAAATGGTTTTCAAATGGAAAATGCTTTGACAAGGGAAGAAACTTTAAAAGGAATGACCATTTGGGCAGCCTATTCGAATTTTGAAGAACTAGAAAAAGGAAGCATCGAAGCAGGGAAAATGGCCGATTTTATTGTGCTGAACAAAAATATTATGGAAATTGACGTAAAGGAAATTCCAGCGATTACCATTGATGAAACCTATGTTGGCGGTGTAAAAGTGAAGTAGTTGGTTTAGCTAAAAAGTTTCAAGTTTAATGTTTCAAGTTTAAAAAAAATAAAAAAAATCGTAAACCTACCCGACCGGCAGGCAGGTCGTAAATCTAAATTCGCAATTCTTTTTGCGTTAGGGGTTGAAGTGAAAATCATTTTTTGAGGTTTTTCGCCGAAAAAAATATTACTTCACAATTATCTTTTTTTTATAGGAGTTCAGTGAACCATGTTTGTAACGAAAAACCCGACCCGCAGGGGAACGCCCAAATTTATAGTACACTTTTAAACAGTTGCACTATATTTTTTTGCAGATGCAACTAGTTTTTCCGACAAATTGTAGAGCCATTTCAGCTGCTCTGAAATCAGTAATGTTTCCCGTAACTTCACTCGGGTTGTCATGGAATGCTCCTCACCAAATGCAATTTCATGGTCGCGTTTATTGGAAAGATTTTCAAAAAAAGTATCGTATAAATTTTCTGCGTCCTCAACATTCGTCGAATTCACCTCTTTTATAATCTCATTTTTTTCAAATACCTGTTTGGCCAATTCAAGATTTGAGCAGATATTTTCCACATAAATATTGAATTCTTCAGGCACTTCGGAGGTTTTATTGTTTTTGATAAACGTTCCCAAAGCGGTTAGGGACGATAAAAAAGTATTGTTAAAAACAACAATTTCATAAATGGTGGAGAGTTCCACTTGTTTGGATTTTGGATCCTGACTCATGCGTTGAAACGCCGCATTTAAGTCACCTATGTTTAAAAAAGCCGCTTTTCTGGACAATTTATAAGCGGTGGTAACGTCGCCTTTTTCGCGATAAAAAATGGCTACCTGCTTTAAAAAATTTTGATTGGATGTAATTGCTTTGCTAAACGCTTCCTGAATATTTTGAAATTGCCAGGTTGGCCACAAAACATAATTTGAAGCAAATGCCAAGGAAGCACCAATTAAAGTATCTACAATTCTAAACTGCACTACCGACAAAATATTGGGCTCAAACATGGCATAGACAAAAATAACGTTGATTGTCACAAAAACAGCAGCATTTCTAAAATTTAATTGAACCAACGAATAAGCCAAAGGCAGAGAAATTGCGGCAATAATGCCGTAAACAATGGTGTTTTGGGTAATCAAAATAACAACGGTTGCAATTGCGGCACCAATTAATGTGCCAATAACTCTCTGAATTGACCTGGATTTTGTCAATCCAAAACTTGGACGCATAATGATAATAATGGTCAATAAAATCCAATACGGATTTTGCATGGAAAATGATTTTCCTATGGCAAAACCAAGCAAAACAACCACCGCTAACCGCAATGAATGTTTAAAAATTGGAGAATTAAAACTGAAATTTTCTGTTAGTTTTTTAAGATCATAATCCTGTGGCGTAATAAATCTGTTGGCTTCCCCTGAACTTAAAATTTCATCATTTTTCCTGTAATTATTCAGCACCCGTTCTATCGCTGTCACGTTCTGGGCTTGCTTTTCCTGATAATTTTTAAGATTTAACAACATTAAGGCGCCCACTCTGGCTTTTGGCAAACCCACTAAAATTCGGTAATAATCAATATGCCTGTCAATATTTTTTAAAATTTCCGGAATTCGATCATTCGCTTTCAGTTTCTCTTCTTTTCTGATCACTTTTGAAATGTGCTCCAACTGATTCGCAATTTCAAAAACCAGTTGTTGAAATGCTTCAATTTTCTCTTTGTGCTTTTTAAACACGACATCAAATTTCTCGTAATCTACCTGGTTTGCAATGGCGAGTTCCAAAATATCCACCAATTCGGTAAAAATCAATTGTTGCCTTCTGGTTCTGTTTGATGATCCTAATTTATTTCTGCTTGCTAAAATTATTTCCCTGAGCGTTTCGTGATGCTCATTTATTTCTATCTGAAGCTCAAACAATTTGTGCTGCAAATCTTTTCTGTTGTCTGAATCACCTAACAATTCACCCCTGATTCTTAAATACTCAACC
>DATIRG010000195.1:0-6459 GCA_035470005.1 Lutibacter sp.
ACTTACCGCCACGCACACAAAATCGGCTCAATATGGTTATTATTGTTTCTTTATTAATTGTTGTGGCTTTTTTATTATACAATCAATCTGGGTCTTCAATAAACAAGAAAAAAAATTCAGGAAAAAATGAAAACACCATAGAAAATAGGGAGAAATCCATTGTTTTGCTGCCATTTTTAAATCTTTCCAGAGATCACAATCAGGATTATTTGGCTGAAGGAATTACGGATGCTATCAATGTAGCATTATCAAAAAAGGATTCTGTGAGGGTAATTTCCAGAACTTCGGCAATGACATACAAAGATGAAAGCAAACTGCTATCCGATATCGCAAAAGAACTTGAGGTAGATTATTTACTGGAAGGTTCCATATTGTCGGATGCTGACAGTGTGCGTATTATGGTTCAACTTATTAAATCTTTCCCAAGAGAAAATCACATATGGTCGCGCAGTTACAAGGAAAAATTTGAAGACATTTTACAATTGGTTGACAGGGTTTCCACTGAAATTGCTGATGAAATTACCGCTGTTGTTCAGCCAAATCAATTGAAATCCCATAAATATAAAGTCAATGCAAAAGCGTATGAACTTTACTTAAGAGGCCGCTATTTAATGAATTTAGAAACCTATAAATCTGTAAACAGTGCCATCAAATATTTAAACGAATCCATAAAACTTGACGCCAGTTATGCGCCAGCCTATGCAACCCTTGCAGAATCTTATATATCACTAAATAAATTCTACAGCAATCACGATGAGAAAGAAAATCATTCAAAAAATGCCCGCATGGCTATTGAACAGGCCTTAGTATTGGACAACTCTTTAGGCGCTGCTTACATTATCAAAGGGAAAATAGCAGGAAAATGTGATTGGAATTGGGATGAAATGAAAAATTTGGCTGAAAAAGGACTAAAATTTGACCCAAACAACGCCAACGGCCATATGTTACTTTCTAACTACTATTTAGTTACCAATGAATTTAATAAGGCTATTGGTGAAGCTTTATTTGCTGAAAAGTTAGATCCATTAAATCCTATGATTGGAAGTATGGTCGCTGAACGTTATTATTTGGCACATAATTATGAAAAAGCTATAGCGCAGTACAAAAAAGTATTGGAGCTTTTCCCAAATTACGGATTTGCCTGGGAAGGTTTGGGTTATGTTCAATATTTTTTAGGGCAAAAAGAAGAAGCCATTAATTCTTGGAAAATGCTTCAGGAAATTATGGGCAACGATTCTACAGCCATAAATTTCACTTTCGCCGGCAATGCGGAACAATCTTTTAGACTTTGGTTGTCCAAAGCCAAAAGTAAATCACTTTCATACACTTCAAATCCTACAGTATTGGCGCAAGTACATATGTTTCTTAATGAAAAAGAGGAAGCTTTAGACTGGCTTGAAAAAGCGTATGAAATTCACGAAGATGAATTGCCTATGATGTTGCAACGTCCTAATTTCCATGAACTGCATAAAGAACATCGGTTTAAGGAATTGGTTCGCAAAACGGACATTATTTTGAATAAATAAAGAGTTTGTATTTTTGGCTGAAATGAATAGAATCCTACATAAAATCGGAATATGAAAATAATTACTTTAACTGTAAATCCGGCTTTGGACAAGAGTGCCAAAGTGGATGGTTTAATTCCCACCCAAAAATTAAAATGCCATTCCATTCATTATCAACCAGGTGGCGGCGGTATTAATATTTCCAGAATGTTAAAAAGATTGGGAACTGAATCCACTTGTATAGTTCCTTCCGGAGGCGATACGGGAAAACACTTAACGGAATTGCTGATAAAAGAAACCATTCAACCGGAAATTTTAAACATAAAAGATTGGACAAGAGAAAATCTGTCGATAGTTGACACGCAAAGCGACTTGCAATATCGTTTTGGAATGCCAGGCAACGAATTGAGCGAAATAGAACTTAAAGCGATAAAGAATTTATTATTAAAAAAAGTGGATTCAAAAGATATATTGGTGCTTAGCGGAAGTTTGGCAGAAAATATGCCCACTGATTATTATGCCCAATTGATAAAATTATTTACTGATAAAAACGTAAAAATAGTGATAGACACTTCAGGTCCGGCATTGAAAGAGGCTTTAAAAGAAAACGTATTTTTGATGAAGCCAAATCAAAGAGAATTGGCGCAGCTAGCCGGAAAAGAATTTTTAATTACCGCGGAACAAGAGGCGATTGCATTAGAGTTGATAAACACTAAAAAAGCCCAATATGTGGTCGTTTCCTTGGGAGCCAGAGGCGCTTTTTTAGCATGTAAAGATGGTGTTTTTTACAAATCAACGCCGTCTGTTAAAGTGAAAAGTACCATTGGTGCCGGAGACAGTATGGTGGCTGGGTTGATTTATGGTATCCAAAACAATTTTCCACCCGAAAAAATGCTGAAATACGGCGTAGCTTGCGGCGTGGCAACCACCATGAGTGAAGGAACAACATTGGGATCCAAAGAAAATATTGACACGATTTTAAAATTGATGAAGTAAAAGCTGTTTAAGGGTAACTATTTTTTATTTATAAATAACAGTTCTTGGTTTTCCAAAATCAAAATCCTGTAACCCAAAATCTGAAGTTCCGTAAGAATTCGTTTTAAAAATGTTATTTCCTTGACCCGGAATATTTGGATAAAAGGAAATAGAAAATTGAAATGAATTGAATACCAAATAATCATTATTAATCATAACACCAATTCCGATAGAAGAGTATAATTTGCTTTTAGTCAATCCGATATTTTCATTTCCAAGCATTGCGGCGGTATAATTAATATAAGGATTTATTCTGAAACCAATAATGTTCCAAGGCGAATAAAGCTGTGTTTGCAATGAAAGTACGAATTTTTTTGTACCGAAAAGGGCACTGTCAAACCCGTTAATTCCCGCACTATTATCACCTTGAAAACCCGCGCCATAAGTTCCCTGAAAAGGAACATTTTCATTCAGGGCCAAATAGTCAGCCTTAGATTTTAGCCTATCGTTGCCTATAATAATTTGTGGCTTTATAAATTGTCTCATTTTCCATTTCTTTCCAAATTCCACCAAATTGGTGAAATAATTTACCTGAAATGAAAAAGCAGATTGTTCCGTTTTTGATGCGTTGAAAAAGGAGCCGTATTCAAAATTGGCACTCAAATAGCCCCAGCTATGATAGTTTCCAAATGAAGCCCTGGCGCCAAGATACAATCTTCTCTGATTGTTTTTTAGTTGATAACCTCCTGTAATACCAAAAATTCTTCCGACAGGAACATTTTCAATAATGCCATAATTATACAAATATTCATCTTCAACAAATTGCCGTGAACTTATACCAATGCTGCTTAAGTAGAAAGTTTCTCCAGCATAAAAATTGATGCTGTCATACTCAATTGTCGGACTTTCTTTAAACTGAACATTTAAAATTCTAGTTGCAAAAACCAAATTTAAGTGATTGTATCTTGAGACTATTTCATTAAAAATTGGCACGGAAATACCGCCCCATATATCTTGCGACCTGTATTTTAAATTTTGGTTATTGTATTCAAATTTCGCATTTTGAAGAGAGTCAATGCTGAATTGTTCATCAAGATAAACACCTCCGGCCCAGCGCGTAAAAGGCGAATAAAAAGCACGTTCAACATTCAGACTTTTTCCAAAATGATTATTTAATTCCGTATGATAATCAACAGTTGTTTTGATATAGGTGTTTTTAATATTTGGAATTTCATATTTCATTCGGTAGGCGCTTTTTCCATCCTCAAAACGCTTTGAAAATCGGTTGTAAAATTCGTGGCCTGTACCCAAAAAATTCCGCTCTTGAAGTCCGATAGAGGCTCTTGAGGAGGAAACAGATCCTTTGGGGATAGAGCTCCAAGTATCCAAAACTCGAATAAAAACATCAACAGAATCAGTGTTTTGGGTGACTGGTTCAATGGTGATTTTAACATCTCTTACATATTTCTGAAGCCTTATTAAACGTTCGGATTCACTGACCAAGAGTGTATCTAAAGGTTTGTTTTTTCTAAAAAGCAACAGGTTTTTTATTGCCAATTTGCGTGTGGTGATGTGCAGGCTGTTTCCCGATTTTTCAACCCAATTTTTTGCTTTCTTTGTAGTGTCAGAAATTGAAAACCCAAATGGATCTAAGGTTTGGATATTGATATTTCTGATGATTTTATCCTCAAAATTTTTACGTGATTTTTTCTTTAGTTTTTTGGAAAGAACAGCATTTTTATTTTTTATTGGTTCAAAAATAAGTTTATGAAACATTTTTGTGAACTTTCTTTTTTTGGAATATTTTTCAATATTTTCATACATTTTTGTTGAATCTTGTTTTACAGGTTTCTCTTGGGAAAATCCTATATTAAAGCACAACAGCGCCATCAGAAAGAAGTGAAGTTTTAATTTCATTTTATTATTCCTTTGATAAAAATGTATGAAATACTGCCATATTTATAAATTATTGATTTATTCAAAATGAATGCGATACAAAAGTTCAACTTTAAAAATAGCACCTTTTTCAAAATTTGAATTTAATTGAGTGCGGTCATCACCAATGTAGAATGAAGCCAGGGACAAATCAACTTTATCGTCATTGTTGAATACTTTATATGTGCGACTAATGGAATAACCGAGCTTGGTTTTGGCCATTAAAGATTTTCCCAGTTTAAATTGCAGATAGGTATATAATTCATTTGAACTTCTTACAATGTATTGACCTTTAGGTATATAAATTGATTTATGTAAATTATAACTGGAAGTCATTCCGTCGAAATTAATTCCTAAAGCAATTTTTTTAGCCAACTGGTAATTTAAATCTGCCTGACCTGGTAACAACAAAGTTGATTCAAATTTTTCGCTTGGACTTAAATAATACAATCCGAATAATGGCACAAAAAGCGGACCGTAGTTTTCGGTATTGGCATAAAATCCAAATTTATATTTTAAGTTTTTATTTTTTTTGTAAGTCAATAATGTTAACAATCCGATTTGGAAATCTTCATTTGTAACTTTTTCAAAATCAGAAGCAATACTTGGCAGCAAAACATAGGTTCCAGTCCATTTTTCTGAATGTACCTGATTTAAACCCAATTGCAGCCTCACTTTATTGAGCGCTGTATGGTTTGCAAACTCAGGATCCAGTTTTAAACGACTTCTATCTGCAGAGAATCCGGTTAAAATAATGGTTTTTTCATTGAGCACAATGGGAAAAGTCAGTTGCAGTCCAAATTCTTCAACTTTTGTTTTTTCGGAAGAGTTTTCAAAATGATTAATTGGAGTATTTCCATAGCTAAAACGCGCAATATCAATATAATTTTGTGCGTTTGACGTTAATGCAAAGAATCCTAAAAAAATGATTAAACCTAATTTCATTATTTTCTTATGAGATGTATAATTTAAGGAAAAATCAGCTAAAATGATAAATGGCTCTCGCTAAAAATCATGCTGATTAAACCATTTTGAGCATTTAAAATTAAAGCGAATATATGTATAATTAATCAATTTGTTTTCCTTAATATTGGGGTCTTAAAAACCACCTTTTAAATCAAAATAATTTTGTCATGGGCAAATTAAAAAGTCCGGCCTTCCTAATCGTTTTGGCGTTTTTTGCCATTTATGTAATCTGGGGTTCTACATATCTTTTAAATAAAATAGCGGTCACTGAATTGCCGCCTTTTATGCTTGCCTCCATACGATTTATCACTGCGGGTACCTTGATATTTATTATCGCAAAGTTGATGAAAATTAAATTAAGCGTTACACGTAAGCAATTTATCAACAGTGTTATAGCTGGTTTTTTGTTTTTGTCCTTCGGAAATGGGGTTGTGGTTTGGGCACTTAAATATGTCGACAGCGGCTTTGCGGCACTTGAAACAGCAGCACAACCATTGGTGGTTTTGTTGTTAATGCGAATTTTTGAAGGAAAAAAGATCAAAGCAATGTCGGTTATCGGAATAGTTTTAGGAATGATTGGGATGTTTCTTTTGGTGAGCCAAAAACAGATTATCAGTCAGGAAGGAACCTTGTTGGGAATGTCTATGATTTTTGTGTGCATCATCAGCTGGGGTTATGGAAGTTTGTTTGTGGCCAAAGCCGATTTGCCTCCAAACTTTTTTGTAAATACTGGCTATCAAATGGTTACAGGTGGTGTCACGCTTTTGGTGGCAAGTTTACTGTTTAGGGAAGAATGGTCTTATCCAACACAATGGAGTTCGTCGGTGCAATTGTCGATGGTTCTTTTAATAATATTTGGCAGCATTGTCGCTTTTACATCGTTTAATTATTTGTTAAGGGTGGTTTCGCCCGAAAAAGTAGCGACTTCTTCCTATGTAAACCCAATTATTGCCATGGTTGTTGGTTGGTATTTTTTAAATGAACAAATTACTTTTCAGTCGGTTATCGCCGCTTTGGTGCTATTAACGGGCGTTTATTTTATCAATACAAAAAAAAGTTTGGTTATTTTTTCCCGATT
>DATIRG010000196.1:0-12085 GCA_035470005.1 Lutibacter sp.
TTCCGCCAATTAAATTTTGAATGGCGGTTATGGCCAAAGACACATCTTTCTGGGCAGCCATCAATTCTCTTTTTGCATTTGACAAGGATACTTTGGCGTTCAGGGTTTCCACTTCTGCGATCATTCCGTTGTTAAATAACTTATATGCCTGGCTGTTATGCATTTCAACAGTTTTATAGATTTCTGCCCGCAAATTTTCTGCTTCTTTGGCCAGTTTTAGCTTGAAGTAATAATCTATCAACTTCAGGGTTAATTCATCTTTTTTTAATTGATGCTGATTTTCTGAAAGGTCCAATTTTAAATTTGCTGCTTCATTTGCCGCATTTATTTTGCCTCCTGCGGAAATTGTCCAATTAACATTTGCTGTGGCAAAACCAAAATTACGATCCAATAAACCAAAATTCCAGTCACCCAATACGGCTTCAGGATTTGGAATGTTTATAAATCCGCCAACCATATCGCGCGGTGCATTTAAATTGACCGTAATGTCTTTATCTAAATGAATATAACTGCCAGATATGCTCACTATTGGATAATACAATCCTTTCATGGCTTTTCTTTCTTCGTCCACAGCCTGGACATGGAATTCGGATGCATTTAAATCTCCATTTTTTTCAAGCATAAATTCATAGGCTTGTTTCAACGAAAGATCCTGCGCATTGCCAATTAAGACAAACAATAAAAATAGGCCGGTTAAAAGTTTGGGTTTTGATTTTAATTTGAATTTTGAAAATAGTTCACGCATTAATCAATTCTTTTTAAAAAATTCAAAATATTGTTGGTTAAATATTCTACATCATCATTGGTTAAGTCCTGATTTCCAAAGATGTTGTTTCTCTTGAAATGAATGTAATCCACCACGTACACAAAAAAGTGATAATACAATTGGAATAAATTTTTATTGCTAGAAATTTCGCCAGCATTAATGCCTATTTCTTTGATGTTTTGCATCAATAATAAACTCTTGTCCTTAAGTTCATCAGTAAATGAAAAGTTGTCATTGTGTAATAATTGGTAAAAAAAATTGGAAGCAACGGGTTCGTTCAAAGCATATACAATTCTGTTTTGCACAAATGCGCTTATAATAGGCGCAATGCTCGAATTATTTAAGGCGATGAGAAATTCCAATTCCTGAAATAATGAAGAAATTTTCTCATAAAACAATTCATTTATTAATTCTTGTTTGCCGCTGTAAATGCGGTATAAGTAACCGCCGCTGACATTTGCATTTTTTGCAATCATCGCAATAGTTGTCGCTTCTATACCGTAATCAACAATTGTTTTCATGGTTGCTGCTTTAATTCGCGCTATTTTGTCATCATCAATTTTACGTGCCATCGCATTTTTATTTAGGATGCAAATATATGAATAAACATTCATTCATTTATTATTTTGGATAAATATTTTATGATACAGCAATTGAAGTAGTGATCTATTTTCTGAATTTGGAATTAAAATTCTGAAGTAAAGACAAAAATTGTAAAACAAAAAAACCTGTGAAGCGCCTCACAGGTTTTTTTGTAAAATCTAAAATTTAAAATCAACTTAACTTAAAATTGATCTTGAAATCACTATTTTTTGGATTTCAGAAGTTCCCTCATAAATTTGGGTAATCTTGGCATCACGCATTAAACGTTCTACGTGATATTCTTTTACAAAACCGTAACCACCGTGAATTTGAACGGCTTCAACGGTAACATTCATGGCAGTGTCAGCGGCATATAATTTTGCCATCGCACCGCTTAAGTCGTAATTTAAGTGTTGGTCTTTTTCCCAGGCAGCTTTTATGCATAAATGTCTGGCCGCTTCAATGGAAGTTGCCATATCGGCCAATTTAAAGGCAATGGCTTGGTGCTGGCTAATTTCTTTTCCGAAAGTTCTGCGTTCTTTAGAGTATTTTAATGCCAATTCATAAGCTCCGGAAGCAATGCCCAAGGCTTGCGCGGCAATTCCTATTCGGCCGCCCGCCAATGTTTTCATTGCAAATTTAAATCCAAATCCGTCTTCGCCAATTCTGTTTTCTTTGGGTACTTTTACATCTGTAAACATTAATGAATGCGTGTCAGATCCTCGAATTCCCAATTTATTTTCTTTATTTCCAACCACAAAACCAGGCAATCCTTTTTCAACAATTAAAGCATTAATTCCCTTATGTCCTTTGGCAACATCAGTTTGGGCGATTACAATATAAACACTCGCGTTGCTGCCGTTGGTAATCCAGTTTTTTGTGCCATTTAGCAAATAATAATCACCTTTGTCTATGGCGGTTGTATGTTGTGAAGTTGCGTCAGAACCTGCTTCGGGCTCACTTAAACAAAAAGCGCCGATGATTTCTCCCTTTGCAAGCGGAACCAAATATTTTTGTTTTTGCGCTTCAGTTCCAAAAGTTTCCAATCCCCAGCAAACCAAAGAATTATTCACCGATACCACTACAGAAGCCGATGCATCGATCTTTGAAAATTCTTCCATCGCCAACACATAAGATACCGTATCCAAACCGCTTCCGCCATAAATTGGATCAACCATCATTCCCAAAAAGCCCAATTCTCCCATTTTTTTTATTTGTTCGGCAGGAAATTGTTGTTTTTCATCGCGTTCAATTACACCCGGCAAAAGCTCGGTTTGAGCAAAATCACGAGCGGCATCGCGTATCATTATTTGTTCTTCGGTCAAATTAAAATCCATAATTAATAAGAGTTTTATGTAAAATTTATTTTTTGTTCAAATATAAATCTTTTTTAGGTTAAATTTTACATATTTAATAAAAAGGGTAAAATGTGTGTTTAACTGAACCATCATTTAATGAAAAAAGAATGAAAAGTGCCAAAAAAACAGAAAAAACAGCAATTAAGTGTTTATGGTTTTATCATTTTTGAATTGTTAAGATCTGAAAATCAAATAAATGATTTGTTTTATTGGCCGACGAAATACACCAGTATTGTTCCCGTAAAATCTTCACCAATTTTGTAGAAGTTTTTATTATATTTGTTGCACTTGATAAACTTTTATTAATAATGCCTAACAACTAAATTATGACACAAATGTGACCTCCCTTGGGAGGAATTATATTTTAAACAAAGGAAAATTTTGTTAGAACAGGTAAAAAATTTAAGTCATAATTAGTAAATATCAGGATGAAAAAATTATTAAAAAAGTACGAAGACAAGCAACCCGAAATCGTTTTTCATTGGAAAGACCAAGAAACTGAAGCAGAAGGATGGACCGTTATCAACTCTTTAAGAGGCGGTGCAGCTGGCGGCGGTACAAGAATGCGTAAGGGTTTGGATATGAATGAAGTACTTTCACTGGCAAAAACGATGGAAGTGAAATTTACCGTTTCCGGTCCGGCAATCGGAGGCGCAAAATCGGGAATTAACTTTGACCCAAACGATCCAAGAAAAGAAGAAGTTTTAAGACGCTGGTACAAAGCAGTTACGCCTTTATTAAAGCATTATTACGGCACCGGCGGTGATTTAAATGTGGATGAAATACACGAAGTGATTCCAATGACCGAAGATTGCGGTGTTTGGCATCCGCAGGAAGGTGTTTTTAACGGACATTTTAAACCTACTGAAGCAGAAAAAATCAACAGAATTGGCCAATTGCGTTTTGGTGTCATAAAAGTGATTGAAGATGCCAATTATTCGCCCGATTTATCCAAAAAATTTACAGTTGCTGATATGTTAACAGGTTACGGCGTTGCCGAAGCTGTAAAACATTATTATGATATTTATGGCGGTTCCATAAAAGGAAAACGTGCCATTGTTCAAGGATTTGGAAATGTTGGTTCTGCATCAGCCTATTATTTAACACAGTTGGGCGCCAAAGTAGTGGGTATTATTGACAGAAATGGCGGATTAATCAATGAAGCCGGATTTACCATGAAAGAAAAGCGGACCTTATTTTTAGAAAAAAACGGCAATCAACTGACTGCCGAAAATATCATTCCTTTTGATGAAATCAATGAAAAAATCTGGACTTTGCCAGCAGAAATATTTGTTCCTGCAGCAGCTTCACGTTTGGTAACCCAAGATCAGGTAACAAAAATGGCAGCATCGGGACTGGAAGTTATTTCTCCCGGCGCGAACGTTCCTTTTGCCGATAAGGAAATTTTCTTCGGACCAATTATGGAATTTGCCGATAAGCAAGTGAGTTTGCTTCCCGATTTTATTTCAAATTGCGGAATCGCCAGGGTTTTCGCCTATTTGATGGAATCGAGAGTGGAATTGCCTATGAAAGATGGCGCTATTTTTAGCGACATTTCAAATACCATTAAAAAAGCATTGGAAAACACCCATAAAAGAAATTCAGACAAAAAACAGATCTGTAAAACTGCCTTTGAAATCGCATTAAAACAACTAATATAAACTTTAAATAAAAAATGGAAACAATAATTGTAGTAATCTTCATTCTTGGATATTTGGCAATTGCCCTAGAACATAATTTAAAGCTGGATAAGCTTATTCCCGCTTTGGCTATGATGGCAATTTTGTGGGCTTTGGTCGCTTTTGGAATTGATACAGTTCCGAATTGGTTTGATTCTTCAGCGCACAAACTTGTTGAAGGTTTTTCCGCATTTTCACTGGAAGAAAGGCATCATTTACTGGAAGAAACACTGCTGCACCATTTGGGTAAAACAGCAGAAATTTTGTTTTTCTTGTTAGGTGCTATGACTATTGTTGAGATTATTGATTATTTTGATGGATTTGCGACCATTAAAGGCTTTGTTAGAACGAAAAGTAAAAAAAGACTGTTGTGGATTTTTGCGTTTTTAGCATTTATACTGTCCTCAATTATAGACAATTTAACGGCTACCATTGTTTTAATTACCATTCTTCAAAAAATAATTCAGGATAAAAATACGCGTTTGTGGTTTGCCAGTTTAATAATTATTGCGGCCAATGCCGGTGGTGCTTGGTCTCCAATTGGTGATGTTACCACAACCATGCTTTGGATTGCCAAAAAAGTTTCAGCAGCAAAATTGATGGAGTATTTGATTATTCCATCGCTGTTATGTATGGTAGTGCCTGTATTTATTGCTTCATTTATGAAGCCATTTAAAGGAAATATTGATAGTGATGCGTTTGAAAATTTGCCTGAAAGTACAAATAAATATGGTGCAAGAATGTTGTATTTAGGTTTGGGAGCCATTATTTTTGTGCCAATATTTAAAACAATTACCCATTTGCCACCTTATGTTGGTATGATGCTTTCACTGGCGGTAGTGGGTGTTTTTGCAGAAATATACAGCAGATTTCAATTTACGCTTTCAAGCGTCATAGTCACTGAAGATGCCAATCCGGTTGGGTATCACAGTCCTGTGCACAAATCATTGTCGAGAATTGAGATGCCGAGTGTACTCTTTTTCTTTGGAATATTAATGGCGGTTGCCGCTTTAGAAACATTAGGAATTTTATTTATTGGTGCAGAATCCTTAAAAGCAGTGGTACCGAATATAGACATTGTGGTGATGGCTTTGGGTGTGGGTTCAGCAGTTATTGACAATGTTCCTTTGGTAGCTGCCAGTATGGGAATGTTTAATGAACCAATGGATGATCATTTATGGCATTTTGTTGCCTATTCTGCGGGAACTGGCGGAAGTATGTTAATCATTGGTTCTGCAGCCGGTGTTGTGGCTATGGGCATGGAGAAAATCAATTTTATGTGGTACTTCAAAAATATTGCATGGTTGGCCGCTATAGGTTTTGTGACCGGGGCAATTGCTTTTATGCTAATTCGAAATATTACTTTTTAATGGCATAGCTGGTTAAATTTACTTTGAATTTTTTATAAAAAGTACAAATACAATTTTAAATTTTTATTTTCGTTTAAAGAGAATAAAACTAAAACAAAAAATAAACAACGTTTTAATTATGATACAAGATTCAGCTCAAGTTATACAAGATCCAGCTCAAGTTTTACAGGAGACTGTTCCGCAGGAAAAATCGCTTTCTGTTTACAATCTTATTATGGATGGCGGTTTGGGTGGCCAAATAATCATTGCCATACTTTTAGTTTTGTTAACCGTTGCATTGTACATTTATTTTGAACGTTATTTTGCTATAAAAGCAGCCTCCAAAACCGACAGCAATTTTATGAACCAAATAAGAGATTATGTGTCTCATGGAAAGTTGGATTCGGCAAAGGTTTTATGTGCCCAGGCAAATTCACCGGCAGCACGATTGATTGAAAAAGGGATTTCCCGCATTGGAAAACCTTTGGCTGATATTAATACAGCTATTGAAAATGCAGGGCGATTGGAAATATACAAACTAGAGAAAAATGTAAGCGTGTTGGCAACAATCGCCGGAGCAGCGCCTATGCTTGGGTTTTTAGGAACCGTGATTGGGATGATTATCGCCATTCACCAAATAGCAAATGCGGGCGGACAAATAGACATTAAAATGCTTTCCGACGGATTGTATACCGCAATGACAACCACCGTCGCAGGTTTAATTGTGGGCATTATCGCCTATATTCAATACAACCATTTGGTGGTTAGAACCAATAAAGTGGTCTATGAAATGGAAGCACATTCAGTAGAATTTTTAGATTTGTTAAACGAACCGGTTTAAAATAATTAATAATTAACAATTAAAATGAGAGGGAAGTGAAAAGAAAAAGAAAGTTTAAATAAACTTTTATTTTTTACTTTTAAAACTTTTATTCCCCCTTCGGGGGTTAGGGGGCCTTTCAACAACATAGCATATGGATATAAGAGGCCGAAATAAAATAAGTCCGGAGTTTAGTATGTCGTCCATGACGGATATTGTTTTTTTGTTGCTTATATTTTTTATGATCACCTCAACCTTGGTAACCACCAGCGCACTGGATATTTTGTTGCCTAAAGCAAGCGGTATCACCGAAAATAAAAAAGCCACTTCAGTAACTATTACAAAAGATTTGTTATTCTATATTGACAATAAACTGGTGGATGAGGAAATTTTGGAACAGGATTTGCTTGCATTATTGGCAGGAAAAGAGGAACCAACCATCGTTTTAAGGGCTGAAGAAGGCGTTCCTATTGAAAAAGCAGTAAAAGTAATGGATATTGCGAACCGAAATCGCTATAAAGTAATTTTGGCCGTTCGCCCCAAATAAAAAAATATGTCAAATTTGTTAGATACCGATTATAAAAGAAAGTCTGCAGCATTAACAAGTCTGGTGATGGGCTTGATTGTAGCAGCGCTTTTTTTCTTCGGATTGACTTATTTAGATCCTCCTGAAGAATTCGGGATTGCCTTAAATTTTGGAACTTCCGAAGTGGGGCAAGGCGATATTCAGCCAACAGAAGCTTTGCGACCAGCTTCCCAGGAAGCCGTTCAAGAACAGCAAGAAGCCGTTAAAGAGCAGGTAACCCAAGCTGCACCTAAAATTGCGGAAGAAGTGCTTACGCAAGATTCGGAAGATGCCATTGTGATTAAAAAGCAACTGGAAGCAAAAAAGAAAGCCGATGAAGTTGCCCGAAAAGAAAGAGTACAACGTGAAGCCATTGCAAAACAGCAAGCTGAAGAACTTGAGAAAAGAAAAAAATTAGACGCTTTAATTGGCGGCGTGAGCAATTCTAACGGAACAGCAACGGGCGGACAGGGAAATGACAATACCGCAGGAGATAAAGGTAAAATTACCGGCGATCCAAACGCCAGTGGCTACTATGGAAATGGATCCGGAGGCGGTGGCGGCGATTACCAATTGGGCAATAGAAAACCTATCAGCAGGCCAAAACCAAACTATATTTGTGATGAAGAAGGATTGGTAGTAGTGAGTATTGAAGTCAATGTTTCCGGACGGGTGATTAACGCAACACCAGGCATAAAAGGCTCTACCAACACGGCTGCCTGTTTACTTTCACAAGCCAAAGAAGCCGCTTTAAAAACCACTTGGCAACCCGATCCAGGTGCGCCATCCAAACAAATTGGCGTTATAAAATACCGGTTTTCCTTATCTCAATAATTTTTAATGGATTATAAAAACACCATCAAATGGATGTTTTCTCAACTGCCAATGTATCAAAGGCAAGGAAATACAGCCTTCAGAAAAGATTTAACCAACAGCATTGCACTTTCCAAACACCTTAATTTTCCTGAATCAACATTTAAAACCATTCACGTGGCCGGGACCAATGGAAAAGGTTCCACAAGCCATATGCTGGCGTCTGTTTTGCAGGAAGCAGGATACAAGGTGGGTTTGAACACCTCACCCCATCTAAAGGATTTTAGGGAGCGCGTTAAAATCAATGGCAAACTCATCAAGAAAAATGAAGTCGTAACTTTTATAAAAAACAACAAATCTTTTTTTGAATCAAACAATCTTTCATTTTTTGAAATGACCGTCGGTTTGGCATTCGACTGTTTTGCCAAACACAAGGTGGATATTGCGGTAATAGAAGTAGGCTTGGGCGGAAGACTTGATTCCACAAACATTATTACACCTGTAGTTTCGGTCATTACAAATATTGGCTATGACCACATGCAGTTTCTGGGAGAAACCTTGCCCGAAATTGCTTTTGAAAAAGCAGGAATTATAAAAAATAATGTTCCCGTGGTTATTGGGGAATACCAAAAGGAAGTGTTCCCGGTTTTTGAGAAAATTGCCAAAGAAAAATCTTCGCAGCTATTTTTGGCCGCTAACAATGAGAACAATAGTTATTCATCAGATTTAAAAGGATCTTATCAAATCCACAATATTAAAACGGTGCTTCAAGCCATAGCAGTTTTGAAAACGAAAGGCTTTGTTGTTTCAGAAAAAAACATACGAATCGGATTGCTAAAAGTGGTTAAAAACACAGGACTTCAGGGCAGATGGCAGGTTTTAAATGAACAGCCAAAAGTCATTTGTGACACCGCCCACAATGCTGAAGGATTGCGTTATGTGCTCAAACAATTGCAGGAAGAAAAATTTGACCGGCTGCACATCGTTTTAGGAGTTGTGAACGATAAGGATTTAACATCTGTTTTGCCTTTGTTTCCAAAAAATGCAAACTATTATTTCTGCAGTCCAAATATTCCGAGAGGTTTGGATGCGCTGGAATTTAAGCAGCAGTGCGCTAAATTTCAATTAACAGGCGAGGCCTATCTTTCTGTAGAAACCGCTTATAAAACAGCGTTGGCTCATGCAGAGAAAAACGATTTAATTTACATCGGCGGCAGTACTTTTGTGGTTGCAGAGGTGGTTTAGAATAATTTGGTTAAAATTATTCAATGTTTGATTTTATTCGAAATATTTTTCTGTTTTATTGTTTTATGAACTAAAAATATTATATTTACAATATTCTAGAATAGTTACATGTTAAGTAACAGACCTTTATAGCAATGCCAACTCCTAATTGCTAAAGTAAACCTCATTTTTTGTTATCATAATTATTAATCTTTTTAAAGAATTATCTGTTTACATTTAATTTGGCATTTTATTGCTGAACAACATTTCCTATTTAACTAACGACTAACTAAATTTTATCTTCTCATGAAAACTATCAAAAACTTTTCGTTTGGAATACTGCTATTCCTATTGATTTTTACTTCAAAAGCCATTGGCCAACAAACACAAACCGCTGAATTTAAACCTGTTTTTTTAACCTTAACAACATTGCACCGAAGCAGTGATCCCGATGTTGACTTTACCGATTGGTTGAAAACCGAACAGGAATATTATGATAAAGTGACCGTCAAGAACAGTCTAATTATTGGCTCGGGTTTTTATATGCATTTTTTTACGCCAGATGATTCAGAAATTTTGTCGGTGACGATATACAATTCGTGGGAAGATATCGAAAAAGCAACCGATGTCACCAACAAACTTGTGATGGAAGCGTGGCCGGATGAAGCCAAAAGAACTGCTTTTTTCGATAAGCAAAGCAGCTACTACGCACCCAAACATAGCGATGAAATTTATGCTTCCATGAATTTCACCAAACCGGTAAATACCGATTCAAAAGAGCCTTTGATTTATTATATGAAAAAGAATATTGCAGGTATGGGAGGCGCTGGTTACAGAGAGTATTTTGACAATATAACCATGAAAAATCCGTTTGTTAAAGGTTTTTATACGATGCGACACAGATATGGCGCAAACAGCCAAGATCTTATTGAAGTATCAGTTTTTGACAATTTGGCGGACATTGAGAAATCGTTCGCCGAAAATGCAAAATTGGAGGATGCGCATTGGACTGATAAAGCCAAAGGCGATGAATTTTTCAAAAAATACGCTAAATTATTTGCAGGGCATGGAGATAGCATTTACAGAAATATTCCATCGTTACAAAAATAATAGTTGATTAAAATAGTGGCGCTGAACCAATTGGTTCAGCGCTTTTTTAAGCAAACCCTTACAAATTGGAATTTTTTAAAAAATCTTTGAAATATTTGATTCTTTTTATAAAAAAGCTTTGTTTTAAACAAAAACTCGTTATATATTTGCAACCGCTTAGGGCAATTAGCTCAGCTGGTTCAGAGCACCTCGTTTACACCGAGGGGGTCGGGGGTTCGAACCCCTCATTGCCCACCTAAGGAAAATCCCACAAGAAATTGTGGGATTTTTTGTTATAAATCACTCAGAATAATTTTACCGTCTATCCAATTTACTGCAAGAACACCTCAAACTTCATTTTCCTTTTGAGTCTGATGAATTGTCGTAAATTTTTTTGAACGCTAAAACTTAAAGTGGTTGCAGTTTTCCAAATTAAATATAAATTATTTAGGCGGCAAATCAGCTTATTTCAAAAGTCGGGCAACTTATTTTTTTAGTTGCGCAACTTATTTTAAAAGTCGGGCAACTTATTAAATTAGTGCAGCATCTTTTAAATAATTAAGGCTTCTTATGTGAAACATACCTTATTGAATCCATTTTTTTAAATTCGCAAAAAAAGTTCACCGCGGCAAGACCAAAGAATTTTATTTTTTGCAAGCCAATTATTTATAAATTTATCTGATAAAATTAATTGTTATGTTTGAAGAAAACTCCTATGACCGTCTAAAGAAAATGCCAATCTTTAAAAAGGCTCAGGAAATTATGGAAATTAGCCTTAAAATAAGTGAAAGCGTATCAAAACATGATATTGAAAATCTGGATGACGCAGAAGGCGAAATGTTAGAAGGTTATGCCCAATTTATCAGAGAAAACGCCATCATTATTCCTGCAAAGATTTCAGGAGCCGAAGCGGTTGAAATTTATGATTTGAAAATGGAAAATGCAACGATTATCCGCAAAGCAGCGCGAGAGCTTTCAACTTTTTGCACAGGCTTGGCCATGTGTGGTTATAAAAATACCGATTACTTGCAATTGTTACGGGATGAAATTGAAGAATTTAGGGTTTTGTTCGCAGAATGGGTAAAAACATTTGACCAATGGAACTATTTAATTGATCGCTGGGGCTTGTTCAATCCGCCCGGAATTGACTATGATACCCACGATCCGGACGATGATATTCCTTTTGATTCCGACGAATTATAGTAACTTCTATTGTTCTCTTTTGGCGCTATTTTTTTAGTGCTCATTTCAATTTTTTAGTTGCCACAAACTGAATAATATCGGCTTTTCCCTGATGGTGTTTTCCTTCGTTCAATTCAATGGTTTTGGTTTCTAGGAGCTCAATGGTTAAACCTTTAAAATCATCGCACAACATTTCTTCTGTATAAAGCATCGAAATATCTTTTGGGCCGCCTGAAGTGTTTTGCAGTTGTTTCGGGTTAAATACTTCCAATAATATTTTGCCTCCGGGCTTTAGCCAGGTTATTGCTTTTTGGTGAATTTTTTTTCTGATGGCAGGAGGAAAGTGGGCGTAAATAAAGGCAACCGCATTAAAACTGTTTGGCGGATATTGTACCGTTAGGGCGTCATCAATCAAATAATCGATGTCGACATTGTTTTCTGCGGCCAATTTCCCGGCCTTTATTTTTCCCGCTTCACTGCTGTCAAAAGCCCTGACTTCCCAGCCTTTTAACGCCGCAAAAACGGCATTTCGTCCTTCGCCTTCACAAGGCAACAAAATTTCACCGGATTTTAATGTTTTTAACTGTTCGGCAAAAAACACATTGGGTGTTTTTCCGTAAATATATTCCTGATTGCCGTAGCGTTCGTTCCAAAAGTT
>DATIRG010000197.1:0-5556 GCA_035470005.1 Lutibacter sp.
ATTGATAGATTCGCTTTTGAAAGTTGCTTTATTTGTGTCAAACAAAATAGTTCTTGCATACTCATTCAATGTTGCCATAACCTCAACAGTAGGTTTTACAGGACAGCCATTGTTTGAAGCAGGACCTGCAACAGTTGGACATTTATCAACATTGTCTAATACACCGTCACCGTCAGTATCTGGCCAAGGACAACCTTTATTAGCAGAAGGACCTGCAACAGTTGGACATGCATCGTCTTTATCAACAACACCATCTCCGTCAGTATCAGGACAACCTTTATTTGCTTTAGTTCCTTTTTCATTTGGACAAGCATCATCTTTATCTGCAATTCCGTCACCATCAGTATCAGGACAACCGTTTAAAGCGGCCAAACCTGCTACAGTAGGACAATCATCTTTAGAATCAACAATACCATCTCCGTCAGTATCAGGACAACCATTAAATGCAGCCAATCCGAAAACTGTAGGGCACTCATCATTTTTGTCATTAATACCATCACCATCTGTGTCAGTTCCTCCAAATTTTAATACAATTCCTACAGAATGTTGAAAATGTTGTAAAATTTCTGCATCTTCAAATGAATGTTTGTATTTTGATTCAACATTTAATCCAATATTGTCACTGAACCAAAGATTAAATCCAGCACCACCATTCACGGTAGGTGTTCCAAATTTATCTAACCAGGTATAACCTCCACCTACTGAAACATAAGGGTCAAACCAAGAAGATCCTTCAAGAACACTGTTAAGACTGAACTTTAGGGCAGCATCTGCTCCAAAATACATTAAATCGTCAACGCTGTTGTCTCCCATTTTGGATATTTTGTTCAAAGTACCTGCTGCTTCAAGGGTAAATCCATTAGCCAAATATTTGCCAACAGTAATTTTTGACACTGCAGGAAGAATGTTGTAGTGGTCACCTGCATTAAAATACTCGTCAAACCAGCCACCCAATCCAGGAGCATTAGCATTGGTTGGGTAAAAATCTACTGCGTTTACACCAATGCCTATAGACCAAGGATTGTTTTTGTCTTGCGCGTTTGCTGTAATTACACCTAATAAAAATAGGCTAAAAATAATTTTTTTCATTTATTGTTTTTGTTTTAATATTAATTAATTTAGGTTCCAATGGGCAGATGCGAATTGGGGATTCCTAGAGTTTTGTTTAGGGAACAAAGTTATGTGCATCAGTTAAGACTTAGTTACACAATTGCAACAATACTTTGCATAATTCACACTTTTTTTCAGAGAGATACCTTTTTGTCAGGTTTTATAAAATCCAAAAGCATTACTTTAAATAGTTGGCTGAAAAAATAAAAAATCCCCAATGTTTTGCAACAAAGGGGATTGTATTTAATTAAATAGTTAAACTATTATTTCAATTTTAAAGTCACACGACGAACCAGTTGACGTGCAGCAGCTGAATTTTTGTCAACTGAAGTATCTTCGCCAGCACCACGAGAGGTTAAACGAGAAGCATCAATCCCTGAAGCAACCAATAATTCTTGTACTTTATTAGCTCTTTGTTCAGAAAGTTTTTGATTGTAAGAAGTGCTTCCAAGTTCATCTGCATAACCAGTAAGTTCTGCTTTCGATGATGGATTTTCCTTCATATAATTAATCAAATACCCAACTGATTCTAAAGAATAATCTTCCGGATTTGTACTGTTGAAACGGAAATACACATTTGCATAACCATTGTTCATAAATTCTTTTATGAAGTCACCTCCATTATTTCCGTAACGAGCGTCTAAAGGCGCTAACATTGTGTCCGGAATACCATCGTTATTTACATCAACAGCACGACCTTTTGAGTCAACAAGTGCATTGGCAACAGTATTAGGTTCTTGGTCTAAATAGTTTGCAATTCCGTCATTGTCGCTGTCCATCATATCAGTTTCCACTTTAGACAAGCGTTGGTCCAATGAATCCAATTTACTCATAATAACATCTTCTTCAGAATACCAGTCGGCGTGAATAGCTTTATTACCTAAGTAAAAAGTTAAACCAACAGAGGCATTAACTAACATATGATTAGCATTAAAGCCACCGCCGTTTATAGCTTGTGTTCCATCCCAAGAAACAGATTGTCTGATGTGGTTAACCATGCTTAAATCTCCTGTCAAGGCAATATTGTTACTCAATTTTATTTGAGGTGTAAGACCAATGATTAAATTCAACATTTGGTCTCCTTTGTCAAAATCATTTGGAGATTTAGGCGTATTCACAGAATATCCCATACCACCATGTACCAATAGGTTAAAAGTGTTTGTGAAACTTCTGAAATCAAGCACATTGCCTAAATTTACCACACCTTGTAAACTGGTTCGGAAATATTTGGTTTCAAATGCAGGACTATCATCGTGATTTTCAATACTGTTATATCCGGCATCTAACTTAAGACCAAATTTTTCATTCATCATATAACGTACACCAAGTCCGGCTTGCCATAAGCTTGGGGTTGAAGTGTAATAGCCTGAACCGAAAGTGCTGGCTGGTTTGTGAACTCCTGCTTCTGCTTCAACAGACCACTGATTATAGTTCTTTTCTTGTGCGTTTACAGCAATAACACCTAATAGGATTAGGCCAAAAATAATTTTCTTCATATATCACATTTTTATTTATAGGGTTAATTAATTTAGGTTCCAAAGGGACGATGCTTATTGGGGATTCCTATCGTTTTGAGTATTAGGCAAAGCTAAGTACCTCAGTTAGGAATGAGTTACACTATTCTATGAATACCTTACATAATTCACACATTTTTTAGTGACTATTTTTTTGATAGAAATTTTTAAATTCAAACAAAAAAGCAACAGGAATAAGGATTTCGAAAAGAAAAAGCAATTTTTGTAAAAATTGAGTTTGCGTTTTAGATTTAAAATGCGTTATTTAAACCATCTTCCCACTCTTTTAAAAATGCTTCAATTTCTTCAATAAATTAGATGGGTTTTTGGATTCAGTTTATGGTGCAATGCAAAACTATTTTGTCTTTTTCTGGAGGAAAACCAGCGGTAATTGTCCACGATAATGCATTCGGGCAATCCAATAAAGCAAAACGGACACCGCCATTTATTTTATCGTAACTGATATTGAACTCTCCAAAGCGTTGCACCTAAAAAATTGTTTTCGTCACTTTCAAGAAATAACATGGTTTCTGTAAATTCTTCAATACTTTTAGGATGTATCTTGGCTTGAAGTTGTTCTTCAGTAGCTTGTTTGTCAATAATTCTAAAAAATTCCTTATTAAATCCTTTTATGTGATTGTACACTTTCAATAACTACTGTAGAAAGAATCAGGAATCCTCCAATTAAGGTATTTTCCGATGGAATTTCATTCAGTAAAAACAGGCCGAATAAAACACCATAAACAGGCTGTACACTGCTCATAATACTTGCGGTGCCTATAGAGAAATTCTTGAAACTCCTCACAAAAAGGGTATGTCCAACCGCGGTTGTCAGCAAGGCCAAAGCGAGTATGGCCATCCAATCTCCCGATGTTGGCTGAAATTCAAACAAAAGAAGCACCGGCCATAAAACCAATGCAACAACAACCATTTGATAAAAAATAAGCATAGATCCCGGATATTGCGCAATTTTTTGTTTCATCATGATATTTCTGATGGCGTAAAACACCGAAGAAAGCAATCCGAAAAGCACGCCTTTTGTAATATTGCTTTCCAAATTAAATTCCGGCGCTAAAAAATAAATACCTACCAATGCAATAATTCCCAATAAAATATGCGTTTTATTCAATTTTGTTTTAAAAAACAAAGGTTCCAGCAAAGCGGTAATTACCGGATATGTGAATAAACTAAGCATTCCTATGGCAACATTTGAAAGTTGAAGCGCATAAAAATAGGTTATCCAATGGGCACCAAAAAATAAAGAACTCAGAAAAATGGCTTTAAAATCTCTTTTGCCATAAATTTTTAAATCAATTTTTTGATGCCAGCAATAGGCACCCAAAATAACAACTGCAAAAACACAGCGAAACCAAATGGTTACAGGCGGCGGCATGGAAACAAATTTGCCCAAAACACCCGAAGTGCTAATTAAAAGTATCGCAAGATTTAATTCTAAAATATTTTTTAGATGCTGGTTTTTCAATTTTATATTTTTTGAAGCGTTGCCAACGCTTTGTTTACGGAAGTGATTTTATCAAAGGTCAACAACAATCGCAATCCGTTTTTTGTTTCTTTTTCTTTCATCGTGCAGCCCATTGGATTTTGCTTAACAAATTCCAAAATTTTTGAAAAAACAGGCGTTTGATAAAATGAACTTTGCTGATTTGAAACAAAGTAACCAATCATTTTTTGTTTTTTCAGAACAAGGCGTTCAAGCCCAAAAGATTTTGCAATCCATTTTATGCGTACGCTGTTTAATAAATCTGCCACCTGAAAAGGAAATTCTCCAAAACGATCAATCAATTCCAATTCAAATTTTTGCAATTCTTCTTCCGTTTTCAGTTCACTTAATTTAGTATATAAATTCAAACGTTCAGAAATTACGTTGATGTAATCATCAGGAAAAAGAATTTCAAAATCGGTATCAATCTGAATGTCTTTTACATAATCTTTTGGTTTTTCATCACTGTCTTTATACAATTCTTTGAACTCATTTTCCTTCAACTCCTCAATGGTTTCATTCAATATTTTCTGATAGGTTTCAAAACCGATATCATTGATAAATCCGCTTTGTTCACCGCCCAATAAATCACCTGCACCCCGAATTTCCAAATCTTTCATGGCAATTTGAATGCCGCTGCCTAACTCCGTAAACAATTCAATAGCCTGAATTCTTTTTCGGGCATCATCAGTCATCATATGATAAGGCGGCGTAATAAAATAACAAAACGCTTTTTTGTTCGAGCGTCCAACGCGTCCGCGCATTTGGTGCAGATCAGACAAGCCGAAATTGTTGGCGTTGTTGATGAAAATGGTATTTGCATTTGGCACATCCAAACCGCTTTCAACGATGGTGGTGGAAACCAACACATCAAACTCATTGTTGATAAAACCAAGCATCAATCCTTCCAGCTTTTTACCTTCCATTTGTCCGTGGCCTATGCCAATTTTAGCATCTGGAACCAATCGCTGCAGCATTCCTGCAACTTCTTTGATATTTTCTATGCGGTTATGGATAAAAAATACTTGTCCGCCCCGCTGAATTTCATAGCGAATGGCGTCCCGAATTGCTTCTTCGCTAAAGCGAATCACATTGCTTTCGATAGGAACACGATTTGGCGGTGGCGTATTGATGACCGATAAATCGCGTGCAGCCATCAATGAAAACTGCAATGTTCTCGGAATTGGCGTTGCGGTGAGCGTTAAGGTGTCGATATTTTCTTTTAAAGTTTTCAACTTCTCTTTAACGGCTACGCCAAATTTTTGTTCCTCATCAACAATCAACAAGCCCAAATCTTTATATTTTATGGCAGAATTTGTTAGTTGGTGTGTTCCAATCACAATGTCAACTGAACCGTCTTCCAATCCTTTTAGAACGGCTTTCCGTTGTGTTGCGGTCCTAAATCGGTTCAAATATTCTACGGTTACCGGA
>DATIRG010000198.1:0-5060 GCA_035470005.1 Lutibacter sp.
TTACCTTTTTTTACGATTAATTTTAAAGTTCAAATCCCAATTGCACGTTTAATTTTTTGGCAATTAGCTTAGAAATTAATGCTTTTAACTGCGGAATTTTAATTTTTTCAACCACATCATTTCCGAAGGCATACAGCAATAAAGCCTTGGCTTCTTTTTTGGGAATTCCTCTTGATTGCATATAAAACAGGGCGCTTTCATCCAATTGTCCGATTGTGCATCCATGGGAACATTTTACGTCATCGGCAAAAATTTCCAACTGCGGTTTTGAATTTATGGTAGCGCCGTCATCAATTAAAATTGAATTGTTTTGCTGAAAAGCATTCGTTTTTTGGGCAGCTTGCCGCACAATTACTTTACCGTTGAAAACACCAACAGATTTATCGGCATAAATTCCTTTGTACAACTCATGACTTTCGCAATTTGGCGATTTGTGATCTACAAGCGTATGGTTGTCAACGTGTTGTTTTTCATTTAAAACAGAGATTCCGTTGAGGTTGGAAGTAATATTTTCACCTTCGTGATAAAATTCCAGATTGTTTCTGGTAATTTTTCCGCCAAATGAAAAGGTACTTACCGATGCCACACTTTGTTGTTTTTGTGAAATAAAAGTGCTGTCGATTAGCGACGATTCATCGGTATCATTTTGAATTTTATAATAATCAACAATGGCTCTTTTATGGACAAATATTTCGGTAACTGAATTTGTTAGCGTAGTGTTTTTTGATAAATTTTGATGGCGTTCAATAATTTGAACGTGTGAATTTTCACCAACAACAATTAAATTCCTTGGCTGTAACAACACCTCTTTTTCGCTTCCTGTTGAAAAATTAATGATTTGAATTGGCTTAGGAACAATGGTATTTTTTGGAATATTGATGAAAGCGCCTTCTTTAACAAATGCGGTGTTCAATTCCGATAAACTGTTGTTTTTGTTGGCAATGGTATTCAAATAATTGTCGATAATCATTTTATATTTAGGTCTTGCCAATGCGGATGACAATACACAAACATCACAGTCTTCGTGGGTTGTTTCCGACATAAATGAACTGAAAATCCCATCAATAAAAATTAAGGTGTATGATTCAATGTCGTTGATTAAATAGGGTTCTACATTTTTAAACCCAACCGATTTTTCAGCATTTGGAAAAAGGCTGAAATCATATTTAAGTAAAGGATTTAAGCTTGTATATTTCCATTCTTCATCCCTTTTTGTAGGAAAACCTTCTTTTTCAAAATTATGAATGGCTTTCAACCTCATGGCATGCACTGTTGAATCAAGGTCGATATTTCCATTGTTTTCAAAAGCCAAAAATGAAGAAACTAATTTTTCTTTTAATTCCATTTTTCTTAGTATTCAGTAATCAGTATCAGTTTTCAGTTATTCGCAGATTGCTGAAATTGTTTACTTTATTAAATAAATTTTATTTCAACCAGTCGTAACCTTTTTCTTCCAATTCGTAAGCCAGTTCTTTTCCGCCCGATTTTACTATTTTTCCATTGTACAATACGTGAACAAAATCAGGAACGATATAATCCAGCAAACGTTGGTAATGCGTAATTAATAAAACGGCATTTTTTTCGCTTTTTAGTTTGTTAACGCCATTAGCCACAACTTTTAAGGCATCAATATCTAAACCTGAATCGGTTTCATCTAAAATAGCTAGTTGAGGTTCTAACATCGCCATTTGGAATATTTCATTTCGTTTTTTCTCACCTCCGGAAAATCCTTCATTTAAAGAGCGTGACAAAAATTTACGGTCTATTTCCAATAAATCGGCCTTTTCACGAATCAGCTGCAGCATTTCTTTTGCAGGTAATTCGGCCATTCCTTGGGCTTTCCGCGTTTCGTTAATGGCTGTTTTGATGAAGTTTGTAACAGTTACGCCAGGAATTTCAATCGGATATTGGAATGATAAAAAAACGCCTTTATGCGCTCTCACTTCAGGGGCGAACTCGGATAAATCTTCTCCGTTTAATTCCACAGAACCCTCGGTAACTTCAAAATCTTCTTTTCCTGCAATAACAGAGGCAAGCGTGCTTTTTCCAGAACCGTTTGGTCCCATAATCGCATGAACTTCACCAGCTTTTATTTCGAGATTTATTCCTTTTAAAATCTCTTTGCCATTGATGTTGGCGTGTAAATTATTTATTTTTAACATTTTTTATTCGTTTATCTTTTTATATGATATAAATCAAACAACATTTTAACTTTGTAACTATCCAACCGATCCTTCCAAGCTGATTTCCAATAATTTTTGGGCTTCAACGGCAAATTCCATAGGCAACTTGTTAAGCACTTCTTTACCAAATCCATTTACAATTAATGCAATGGCTTTTTCTGTATTGATGCCTCGTTGGTTGCAATAAAACAATTGATCTTCCCCAATTTTACTTGTGGTGGCTTCGTGTTCTATTTGGGCAGATTTATTTTTTACTTCAATATAAGGAAAAGTATGTGCACCACATTTGTCGCCCATCAATAAAGAGTCGCATTGCGAAAAATTTCTGGCATTATTTGCTCTCGGACTTATTTGCACCAAACCTCTGTAAGAATTGTGCGAATGTCCTGCGGAAATTCCTTTTGAAATAATGGTACTTTTTGTATTATTACCCAAATGAATCATTTTTGTGCCGGTATCTGCCTGCTGAAAATTATTGGTCACCGCAATGGAGTAAAATTCACCCACAGAGTTGTCACCTTTTAAGATACAGCTTGGATATTTCCAGGTAATTGCACTTCCTGTTTCCACCTGTGTCCACGAAATTTTAGCGTTTTTTTCGCACAAACCGCGTTTGGTCACAAAATTATAAACACCGCCCTTTCCTTCTTTATCACCGGGAAACCAGTTTTGCACGGTAGAGTATTTTATCTCCGCATCATCCAAAGCAATTAACTCAACAACAGCGGCGTGCAACTGATTTTCATCACGTGCCGGCGCGGTGCAACCTTCCAAATAACTCACATAACTGCCTTCATCGGCAATTAATAATGTGCGTTCAAATTGTCCGGTTCCGCCTTCGTTTATTCTGAAGTAAGTCGACAATTCCATCGGACAAGTAACGCCTTTTGGAATGTAACAAAACGAACCGTCAGAAAAAACAGCAGAATTTAAAGCCGCATAAAAATTATCGGTTTTGGGAACAATGCTTCCCATATATTTTTTAACCAACTCAGGATGTTCTTGAATGGCTTCAGAAATCGGACAAAAAATAATGCCTCTTTCATTTAAAGTCTTTTTAAAGGTAGTTGCCACAGAAACTGAGTCTATCACTATGTCCATTGCTACATTGGACAAACGTTTTTGTTCCCCAATCGAGATGCCTAACTTTTCGAATGTTTTCAATAATTCCGGATCAACTTCATCCAAACTGTTAAGTTTTGGCTTTTGTTTTGGTGCAGAATAATAGCTGATATCTTGAAATGAAGGTTTTTCATATCGAACATTTGCCCATTCAGGTTCTTTCATTTCTTTCCAAACACGAAAAGCATCTAAACGCCATTCGGTCATCCATGCAGGCTCATTTTTCTTTTTGGAAATGGCGATTACAACGTCTTCATTTAAACCTACGGGAAACTTATCGGATTCAATATCTGTATAAAAACCGTATTCGTACTCTTTGGTTTCGAGTTCTTTTTTTAAATCGTCTTCAGTATATTTGCTCATTATTTATTATTTTTTAATTGAAAGATGAACGCTGTGATTTACACATTTTCCAAGCTTTCAATTTTTGAATTTTTATAGTGAAAATGATTCACCACACCCGCAGGTTCGTTGGGCATTCGGATTTTTAAAAACAAATCCGGTTCCTTTTAAACCGCCAGAATATTCCAAAGTTGTTCCTACAAGGTACAAAAAGCTTTTTTTGTCAACAATAATTTTTACGCCGTTGTCTTCAAAAACCTTGTCGCCTTCAACTTGTTCTTTGTCAAATTTTAAGTCATAAGAAAGTCCGGAACAACCGCCGCTTTTTACCCCAACTCTAACAAAGTCATTTTCCGGGTTAAAGCCATCGTCTTTCATAAGCTCAATTACTTTATTTTTCGCTATGTCTGAAACTTTTATCATATTGCTTATATAGATTAATTCTAAATAAGCGCAAATATAAGCAGAAAAAACGGTATTAAAAACCTTTTTGGTATGAATAAATTTAATAGTGTCATAGTTGTTACCTATAAACATTTATCTTTGCAAAATGACAGAAGATAAAAACGAAACGCGCACAAGTTTGTCGGAATTGGGTGAATTCGGCCTGATAAAACACTTAACCCAATCATTTGACATTCAGCAAAAAAGCACCATAAAAGGGGTGGGTGACGATGCGGCAGTTTTAGCTATCAAGGATAAAAATATTTTAGTGACAACCGATTTATTGGTGGAAGGCGTGCATTTCGATTTAAGTTATATGCCGCTGAAACATTTGGGTTATAAAGCGGTTGTGGTGAACGTATCCGATATTTATGCCATGAACGGAATTGCGACCCAAATTACGGTTTCTATCGCTGTTTCAAACCGATTTCCTTTGGAAGCTGTTGAAGAATTGTATGCCGGAATTCATTTGGCGTGTAAAACTTATGGTGTTGATTTGGTTGGTGGCGATACCACTTCTTCAACAAAAGGATTGCTGATTAGCATTACCGCCATCGGTGAAGCAAAAAATGATAATATTGTGTATAGAAATACCGCAAAACCTAATGATTTGTTGGTGGTAACTGGCGATTTGGGTGCAGCATATTTGGGGTTGCAGGTGCTTGAACGTGAAAAAAGGGTTTTTGAAGTTGATCCAAATTCGCAACCCGATTTAACCAATTATACTTATTTAATTCAAAAACAATTAAAGCCTGAAGCCAGAAAAGATATCGTGGAATTATTTGCTTCGCTGGATGTGAAACCAACGGCGATGATTGACATTTCCGACGGACTTTCTTCTGAAATATTGCACATTTGTACGCAATCGAAAGTTGGATGCGATTTGTATGAAGAAAAAATTCCGCTAGATCCTCAAGTGATTGCAACCTGTGAAGAATTCGATTTAAATAGCACAACCATCGCTTTAAG
>DATIRG010000199.1:0-2456 GCA_035470005.1 Lutibacter sp.
CTTTGATAGAAAAAGGCGGATTTAACAACTATATGAAGTCGATTGGTAAGTTGGGCGGACAAAACAAAGTGCCACGCTTGTCCAACGATCGAAAAATTGCGGTTGAACTTTTAAAATATGAGGAAAAATGAAGGTAATTTCTGTCAATCTTGGCGAGCTAAAAGTAATAAACTACAAAGGAAAAATTGTTGAAACCGGTATTTTTAAGTATCCGGTAAATCAGCCAGTTTTTTTGGGAACTGAAGTTGTTAAAAACGATGCGATAATCGATCGAAAACATCACGGAGGAATTGAGAAAGCGGTTTACGGATATTCCGAAAATCATTATGAATATTGGAAAGAATTGTATCCGAATTTAGACTGGGATTATGGTATGCTGGGTGAAAATTTAACCATTTCAAATTTGGAAGAAACCGAAATATTTGTAGGAAATACTTATAAATTGGGCGAAGTTTTGCTGGAAGTCACCAAACCGAGAGAGCCTTGTTACAAACTCGGAATTCGTATTGGAACCCAGGAAATTGTAAAACAATTTTGGAATTCAACCAAATGCGGTGTTTATTTTAAAGTGCTGCAAACAGGAAATGTAAAAGTTGGCGATGAATTGATTCTTGTTCATAAAGCAGAAAATTCACCTACAATCGCCGAAGTTTACGAAACTAAAAAATAGCAAAAAAAAGGGTTCGCATTTGCGAACCCTTTTTTAGTTTGTGAAAAGCTTTGATTATTTTTTTGCAAGCAAATCTCTTATTTGAATCAATAATTCTTCTTGAGACGGACCTTTTGGTGCTTCAGGCGCAGGAACTTCTTTCTTTTTCATGCGGTTAATTGCTTTTATCATCATAAACATAACAGCCGCAACAATAATAAAATCGACAAGGTTAGTTAAAAAATCTCCGTAAAGCACGGCAACTTCGCCAACTACTGCTCCGGTTTCATCGGCAGCGCCTTCTTGTATGACATATTTTAAATCTTTGAAGTCCGATTGAAAAATCAGTCCAACCAAAGGTGAAACAATACCGCCTGTAAATGAAGTTACAATTTTGTTGAAAGCGGCACCCATTACAAAACCTACTGCAATGTCAATAAGGTTTCCCTTCATTGCAAATTCCTTGAATTCTTTTAACATTCCCATTTTTTTAAATATTTAGTTATTGATTAGTGTAGCTAATATAATAAAAAAGTTAATTCGAATAGTGCTTTCTCCTTAATTCTAAAAATCACAGTATTCATTAGATATTATGATTTGGTTTTTGTTATCCAGCAGGCTGCGTTAGGGATTGAACGGTTTGTTTGAGCTATCCCGTTTTTACGGGAAGCGAGTAGTGAAATACTTGTATTCATGAGTTCCTTATTAAAAAAAATAAAGATTACGAATAAAGCACGACCGCCTTTTGGCGGGAACGCCCAAATTATTAGTTTAAATGCGATTTTTATTGTGCTGAGCAGGCTATTTCACGGCTCTTTTTACGCGCTGGGAAATGGCGGTAAGCAATTCGTAAGGAATGGTATTTGCGCGTTTTGCCAAATCTTCTATGTGCATTTGGTCTTTAAAAATAAGGACTTCGTCGCCTTCCTGGCAGTTGATATCGGTGACATTCACCATAATCATATCCATACAAACGTTGCCAACAATGGGCGCTTGTTTGTTGTTGATGTAAACATAGCCAACGCCATTGCCGAATTGTCGGGAAATTCCATCGGCATGACCAATAGGAATGGTGGCGGTTTTAACGGTTTTTGCAGCTTTAAAAGCGCGGTTGTAGCCAACAGTTTCCCCTTTTTCAACGGTTTGAATTTGGGAAATAACTGATTTCAAGGTAATTACATTTTGCAATTTAGCGGTTTCGGCTTCATCATTTGCGAATCCATACAAACCAATTCCCAAACGCACCATGTCAAATTGCGCTTCTTCAGCATAATTGATTATGCCCGAAGTGTTTAACATATGCCGAAAAGGTTTTGTTGGCAATTGCGGAATAAGTTGGGTTGAAATTTCTTTAAACGTGTTAATTTGCTGCAGCGTAAATTCTTTTTCGTTTAAATCTTCACTGGCAGCAATGTGTGAAAAAACCGAAGCAACTCTGATTTCCTGTTGATTTTTAACCAATGCCAGAATTTCGGGAATGTCTTTTTTTGTAAAACCCAATCGGTTTAAACCCGTGTTGAATTTTATATGAATGGGATAATTTTGAATTTTTAAATTTTTGGCTGTTTCAATAACAGCTTTTATTAAAGTGATGGAATAAATGTTGGGCTCCAGGCAGAATTTTATAATTTCCTCTAAATTTGTTTTCTGCGGATGCAATACCAAAATAGGCGTTTTAACTCCGGCCTCCCGTAACGCAATGCCTTCATCCAAATAAGCAACGGCAAAATAGGCAACTTTTGATTCCAGAAATTTGGCAATTTCAACTGAACTGCTGCCGTAAGCAAATGCCTTAACCACGGCCAAA
>DATIRG010000200.1:0-1910 GCA_035470005.1 Lutibacter sp.
AAAGTTACTTCATTGTGCCCGTTGTCATTGCTTCAATTTGTTTTTGCACTTTTGAAAGACTCCAGTCACCCGCTGTTTGGCTTGGTGGATAATCTTTAAATGTACTTAAGAAATTAAATGCATAACCTTGTATAGCTATAAGAATATAGGATCTTTCAAGGTACCAATCATAGTAGGTATTAGAACCAACTAAAGCTTTTTCAAACGGATCTCTTCGAAGATTAAAAAGATAAGGGGCTCTTAATTCTGTAAAAGGCTCTAACCAAATTTGCAATTTATCTGCCCTATTTTCCAGGAACACGGCTTTCCAATCGCCATATCGTAAAGCGGCAATCTCTCCTGCATCATTTACATAAATAAACCCTTCTCTAGGTGACTCTTTAATTGTACCTTTTAAATAATCCAATTGATTATAACCATCGATGTAATTTTTATATGATCTACCATTTAACGTTACACCTTTTTTAGTCTTAGCAACAATATCTGGTTCTCCTGCGATAGCCGCAAAAGTGGGCAACCAATCTTCATGGGCAACAATACCATTTAAAGTTTTACCTGCAGGAAAATGACCTGGCCATTTTATAAAGCATGGCACACGATAAGCTCCTTCCCAGCTACTATTTTTTTCTCCATGAAATGGAGTGGTTCCAGCATCTGGCCAAGTATTGTAATGGGGCCCATTGTCAGTAGAATACATTACAACAGTATTATCTGTAATACCTAATTCATCCAACAAATCGAGCAATTGTCCAACATGCATATCGTGTTCAATCATACCATCTGTGTATTCATCATTGCCTTTATTTCGTCGATCTTCTATTACATGAGTTCTAAAATGCATCCGAGTACCATTCCACCAAACAAAGAATGGGTTACCGGATTTTACAGTTTCTCTAATGAATTTTTTTGCAGCTTCAATTGTTTCATCATCAATGGTTTCCATTCGTTTTTTGGTAAGAGGACCGGTATCTTCAATACGCTGTCCTCCTTTTCCATCTGCCCAGGAGTGAATTACCCCTCTGGGTCCAAATTTTTCTCTAAATGTTTTGCCATCTTTTAATATCATATCACCGGGATAATCCATATTTTCTGGCTCTTCTTCTGCATTGAGGTGGTACAGATTTCCTAAAAATTCATCAAAACCATTGTTTGTTGGTAAATGTTCATCACGATCACCTTGATGGTTTTTTCCAAATTGACCAGTAGCATAACCTTGACTTTTCAAAACAGTGGCCATAGTAAGATCAGTTATTTGCCATCCTTCTTTTGCGCCTGGCATACCAACTTTGGTCATTCCGGATCGAACTGGTACACTGCCACTAATAAATGCTGCACGCCCAGCAGTACAACTTTGCTGCGCATAGTAATCTGTAAAACCAACACCATCTTTTGCTATTCTGTCAATATTTGGTGTTTGATATCCCATCATACCACGGTTGTTGTGACTGATATTCCATGTTCCAATATCATCACCCCAGATTACGAGTATGTTTGGTTTTTTGTCCTGTGCCATTAAAGACACAAAAGTAAATAGAAATAAAACTAAAAGAGTTTTGGCTTTCATAATTAATACTTCCTTCGTTAATTAATGATTAAGTTGATTAAAATTGGAATGGTATTTTAACAAATTTAATATACGAATAGTTCAATCTAGTCAAATTATTATCTGTTGCGGGTAAACTCCACATAAAAAGTTAATCATTAAACATTATGAAGTCATTAGTGACTGTATTCTTATAGTATCGCATTTCACCGACTTTTATAAGTAACTTTTTAACAAATTGTTTGATCCGCTCCCAAGTCCTCGCAGGCACTTCATTGCATCTTTCATAGGAATGGTTGTCTTTTTTATTCTTTCTTTTTCTAAAAAGTAAACAGATCCGGATAGTGGATTCGGAGTACCGGGAATA
>DATIRG010000201.1:0-4783 GCA_035470005.1 Lutibacter sp.
GGTAATTCGTCTTTTTAAAAGAATTCTGTAGGTATAATGGCAAGTTGGTTCATGAAGAAATTGAAGCAAAAGGCAAAGTAGGTTTTTTAAAGAATAAAATGATGCATTATTCTTATCTGGGAATTGATATTATTATTTTTAAAAGAAATAAATATGCCCAATTACAAGCTGAAACACTTTATAAAAAAGGAAAAAAAGCAACTGCATTTCATTTTTTGGTAAAACCTGCATTCCGATTTTTTAAACATTTTGTGTTAAAACGAGGTTTTTTGGATGGTTTTCAAGGATTTATGATTTCTTTTGTTTATGGATACACGGTATTTATGCGTTACGTTAAATTATGGTTATTACATAAAAATTTAAAATAATTGGTTTGTCAATAAAAGATAACATAAATAATAGCATTAAGGTTTTAAAAGAAAATAAAACTTTGTTATACCCAACTGATACGGTTTGGGGAATCGGCTGTGATGCCACTTCCGAAGAAGCTGTTGCCAGGGTTTTTGAAATCAAAAAGCGCTCAGAGAGCAAGAGCCTTGTTATTTTGGTCGACGGTTTCGATATGCTTAAAAAATACATTCCAAAAGTTCCAAAAGCAGTGATAAAATTGCTGGCAAAAACAACAAACCCAACGACCATTATTTACGACAATCCTGTTGGATTGGCTAAAAACGTGGTGGCGTCGGACAATACAGTGGCCATTCGAATGGTGCAAAATGAGTTTTGCAGGGAATTAATTCGTTTGTTTGGAAAGCCGATAGTTTCCACTTCGGCCAATATCAGTGGGAACCCAACACCAAAAAGTTTTAATGAAATTGAAATGTCCATTTTGGATAGCGTTGATTATGTTGTAAATTTGCACCGCGAGGAAGTGAACGAAAAATCTTCAACTATTTTGAAGGTCAATGAGAAAGGGGATATAATTGTTCTGCGCAACTAAAAAATGACTAAAAAAATTTTTCATACGGAGGCGATAAGCCACCCGATTTTTGAATATATCTCACAAGCGGCTGCCGATTTGCAATTGGAAACTTACGTCATCGGCGGATTTGTGCGCGATTATTTTTTAAAACGAAACAATAAGCAGGATATTGACATTGTTGCCGTTGGAAGCGGCATTGAATTGGCGCAGGCTGTTGCCAAATTATTGCCGAACAAACCCAAAGTGCAGATTTTTAAAACCTATGGCACGGCGATGTTAAGGTATAAAGATTTGGAAGTTGAATTTGTGGGTGCAAGAAAGGAATCTTACAATGAAAACAGCCGGAATCCTGTGGTGGAAGATGGTACGCTTGAAGACGACCAAAACCGCCGTGATTTCACCATAAATGCCTTGGCCCTAAGTTTAAACAAAGCAGATTTCGGCAATTTATTGGATCCTTTTCACGGATTGAAAGATTTGGAAGCCAAAATTATCAAAACGCCGTTGAGTCCGGATATTACCTATTCTGACGATCCTTTGCGTATGATGCGCGCCATTCGTTTTGCCACCCAGTTAAATTTCACCATTGAAAAGAAATCATTTGAAGCCATCGCCAGAAATGCCGAGCGACTGGATATCATTACGCGCGAAAGAATTGTGGAAGAACTCAACAAAATAATGAGCGCTGCGGTGCCTTCGGTCGGATTTATTTTATTGCATAAAGCGCAGTTACTGAAACGTTTTTTGCCGGAACTGACCAACTTGGAAGGGGTGGAGGAAGTTGAAGGACAAAAACATAAAGACAATTTTTACCATACGTTGGAAGTGGTGGACAATATTTCAAATAACACGGAAGATTTATGGTTGCGCTGGGCTGCCCTGCTGCACGATATTGGAAAAGCGCCCACCAAAAAATTTCATCCAACTTTGGGATGGACCTTTCACGGCCATGAATATGTGGGTTCAAAAATGGTATATAAACTTTTTAAGCGTTTGAAAATGCCTATGAACGAGAAAATGAAATTCGTTCAAAAGATGGTATTGTTAAGTTCGCGCCCGATTGTGCTCGCAACCGAAGTAACCGATTCTGCCGTGCGACGCTTGGTTTTCGATGCCGGTAATGACATTGAAAGTTTAATGACTTTGTGTGAAGCGGACATTACCACAAAAAATCCGTCGAAGTTTAAAAAATACCACCAGAATTTTGAATTGGTGCGCCAGAAAATAAAGGAAGTGGAAGAACGCGACCATGTCCGCAATTTTCAGCCGCCAATCTCCGGCGAACTCATTATGGAAACTTTTGATTTAAAACCTTGCCGTGAAATCGGCGTGTTAAAAGAAGCCATTAAAGAAGCCATTTTGGAGGGTGAAATCGCCAACGATTATGAAGAAGCTTACGGTTTTATGCTTAGAAAAGGGGAGAAGATGGGATTGGTTAAAAATAATTAGCCAATTTGGCAATTTTGAATTATGGATTGTGAATTTTAAATTAATTCATCAATATACTGTTCAACAAATAACAAATAACCAATAACGAATAACACTTTTCTAAAGCGTCTGCATTTCTACCAACTTGGTATAAACGCCATTTTTGGAGATCAATTCCTCGTGGTTTCCCTGCTCAATGATTTTTCCTTTTAGCAATACAACAATTAAATCTGCTTTTTGAACGGTGGAAAGTCGGTGCGCAATAACCACCGAAGTTCTGTTTTTCATCATTTTTTCCAATGCATCCTGCACCAGACGTTCAGATTCTGTGTCCAAAGCGGAAGTGGCTTCATCCAGAATCATAATAGGCGGATTTTTAAGCACGGCACGTGCAATACTCAACCGCTGTTTTTGTCCGCCAGAAAGTTTGTTCCCGCTGTCGCCTATGTTGGAATCGTAGCCATTATGCATCTCATTAATAAATTCATGGGCATTCGCAATTTTTGCGGCATCCATAATTTCATCATTTGTTTTATTGGTGATACCCAGTAAAATATTGTTTTTGATGCTGTCGTTAAATAAAATGGAATCTTGTGAAACAAGGCCTTGCAGACTGCGCAATGATTTTTTTGTGATATCGCGAATGTCAATGCCGTCAATTTTAATGCTGCCTTCATTCACGTCATAAAAACGCGTCAGCAAATTAGCGATGGTCGATTTTCCGCTGCCCGATTGTCCCACAAACGCCACCGTTTTTCCTTTGGGTATTTCCAACGAGAAGTTTTTAAGCACGTATTCGTCTTCATATTTAAATGAAATATTTTCCAGACTGATGGCGGAATTAAATCCTTCTTTCACCAGGGCATTCGGCTTGTCGGCCAATGGCGAGGTGGTATGTAAAATCTCCAGCACGCGTTCTGCGGCGGCATCACCTTTTTTAACTCCATAAACGGCTTTTGAAATCGCTTTTGCAGGGGTTAAAATATTGTAAGCCAGCCCCATATAAACAATAAAAGCATCGGGAGCCAATGTTTTTGACACCAAAACCAGGGAGCCGCCGTACCATAGTAAAATAGCAATAACGCCGATTCCCAAAAACTCGCTTAATGGGGAAGCTAAATTTTGCCGGTTCAGCAATGAATTGGAGTATCTGTAAAACCTCGAGGTTGATTCTCTGAATTTCGAGTTGAAATAACCTTCTGCATTAAATCCTTTAATCACCCTTAATCCGCCCAGCGTTTCTTCTAAAATAGATAAAAACAGCCCTTGCTCTTTTTGAACTTTATCGGATTGTTTCTTTAATTTTTTTCCGACCAGAGAAATCACGATTCCTGCTATCGGAATGAAGATGAAGACAAATAGTGTCAATTGCGGACTTATGGCCAGCATCGCAAAAATGGTGAACAAAATCATTAAGGGTTCTCTGACAATCAATTCCAAGATGGATAAAAAAGAATGCTGGATTTCCAACACATCCGTAGAAATTCTGGCAATGATATCACCTTTTCTTTTTTCTGAAAAATAGGCCAGCGGCAAATCAACTGTTTTTTCATACAAGTCATTTCTGATATCTTTTAAAACGCCATTTCTTAAAAACGTGATAAAGTACATGGCCAAATAACCGAAGATATTTTTGAGTAAAAAGGTGCTGATCACAATGACAATCATAAATAGCAGCGCCTTCATTTCGCCTTCTGTATTTATTTTTATGGTAATGAAGTAATTGATGTAATTTTCAACATAACCGCCAAGTTTGGTGACGCCCTCATACAAAGGTTTTGTGGTGATAGGTTCCGCAGTTTTAAAAAGCACTTTTAACATGGGCATCAGCGAAACAAAAGCCAAGGTGCCAAACAACGCATAAAAAACATTGCTGACAATGTTTAAAACACCGTATATTTTATAAGGTTTGGCATAAACCAATATCTGTCTGAAGTACTTCATTATTTTTTTTATTGTTTTTATCCTATCCCCAACCCTTTCCGAAGGAAAGGGAGCTTGATTTGATTAAAAAATGAACTTGAATTTGAACTTCCGTCTTCTGTCTTCTGACTTCCGTCTTCAGGCCTTTTAACTCAATTCAAGTTCAGCAATAATGCGTTGAATTTTGGCATCCAGTTCCGCTTCAACCTTTTTTGCATTTTCAACAGCGTCTAATTTTCCTTTAACGCTGAAATAGAATTTTATCTTTGGTTCGGTACCGCTTGGTCTTGCGGCTATTTTTGTACCGTCTTGCGTCTGATAAATCAACACATTCGATTTAGGAATGTCTAAATTTTCAACGTTTCCGGTCAGTAAATTTTTTCTGGTTGAAGCATCATAATCAAAAAGATAAATCACTTTTGATCCGTCTATTTCCGTAACCGGATTTTCACGCAAATCAACCATCATTTGTTTAATCTGGTCGGCACCGTCCATTCCTTTTTTAACAAT
>DATIRG010000202.1:0-5760 GCA_035470005.1 Lutibacter sp.
GTTCTTTCGTTTGAAGAAGGTCTGTTTACTGTTGTAGTTCTTCTATCAGAATTGTTACCAGCCTGATTTGTTCTTTCGTTTGAAGAAGGTCTGTTTACTGTTGTTGTTCTTCTATCAGAATTGTTAACAGAACTATTGTTACGATTACTTTGTTCAGATCTATCGTTGGTGTTTCTTCTGTCTAACTGCGCATTTCTGTCATTATATCTGTTAGGAACACTTTTAGCAGCTACACGTCTTGTGTCATTTCCATTTCTCCTATAATTTTTATCGTAATATTTATTTCTGGAATGGTCACTATAATACGTGTAACGATTTGGCTGATAATGATTTCTGTAAGGATTGTAACTTACAATTCTGAAATCAAATAACGGTCTTGCAAAATAATTATGGTATGGGTGAAACACATAAGCACGGTTGTAAGTGTTGATATATCCTGAATAATGGCTGTAATAACCTTGTCTGTCATAATAAACATGCAATCCGCCTACACGTACCAATCTGCCTGAATCGTATGTAATATGGGTATTTCCAATCCTGTTTACACGACCATAATAGTCATAATAAATAGGTATATTTTCAATTTGGATAATAGCACCATAGTCATCGTACTGTACGTACATATCGTAGTCATAACCAGAGTTAAAACTAATGTTTACGCCATTTCCTTGGTAGCTGGCATTTACACCACCTCTTTGGTTTCTTGGGTTGATGTAAAAATCGAATTCTCCATTTTGAAAAATAGCGAATGTTACGTCTCTTTCCACAAAGGTGAAAGAATCCCCATAATCATTGTTATAATAATTTATTGAAGAAATATCAGTTTTAAAAGCTGAAGCCTGCACACCAAACCCAACAAATAAAAACGTAGCCATAAGTAATAATTTTGTTTTCATGATATAATATTTAAAGGTTAAACTAAATTTGCCGGTTAGCAGTATTCCTTTTCACAAATACAAACAACGTGCCAAAAAACAGATGCCTCATTAAATTGGAAATAGTACTTGATAAAATCAAATAAAACTGAAATAATTCGATGCCAATATTTTCAAGCTTTTTATTCAGGTTCTTAGTAAAAATAGGACTTAAGCTAGCCTTTTATGGAATAAATTTTGCTTTTAAAATTGTTCTGTTTAAGTAAAAATTAAATTATTCACAAACGCCGATTATTAAATTGATTTTAAATAATTTTACTTTTTTAAAACCAAAACCGTTGAGCAATTTTATTGATGTTATTTTACCCATTCCATTACAAAAGTTATTTACCTATAAAATAACGGAGGCAGAAGCTACATTCTTGAAAAAAGGAATGCGTGTTGCGGTGGAGTTTGGTAAATCAAAAATTTACACTGCTTTGGTTTATAAAATTCACCAAACACCACCCATTGCTTATGAAGCAAAGGATATATATCAAATTTTAGATGATATTCCTGTTGTAAACACCCTGCAAATTACCCATTGGGAATGGATTTCCAGTTATTACATGTGTTCTTTGGGTGAAGTTTATAGGGCCGCCTTGCCTTCGGCTTTTTTATTGGAAAGCGAAACGGAAGTTCAATTGGCTAAGGATTTTGTGCAAGAAGAAGAACTTTCTAATGATGAATTCTTAATTTTTGAAGCCCTGCAGCATCAGTCACAACTATCAATACAGCAAATTATTGGGATTCTTGGAAAAAAAAGAGTGTTTCCAATTATCAAGACTTTAATTGATAAAAATGCCATTGTAGTAAAAGAGCAAATTTATGAACAGTACAAACCGAAACTGGAAAAATACATTCGGTTGGCAGAAGCTTGGAAAGCAGACGAAAAATTGTCGGAATTGTTGGATTCTTTGAGCAGAGCAAAAAAGCAACGCGAGCTCATTTTAACATTTTTTCAACTACAAACTTCAAAAAAACCGATTAAAATTACACAGCTTCAGGAGGATGCAAACAGTTCCTCCGCAGTGTTAAAATCGTTGATCGACAAAGGTATTTTTGAAGTCTATTTTATCCAACAGGACCGAATTAATTTTGACGGAAAATCGGGCAAGATAAAAGAGCTGACTTCGTATCAGGAAGAGGCTTTTTTAGCCATAAAAAATCACTTCAAAACAAAGCAAACAGTACTTTTAAAAGGAATTACAAGTAGTGGTAAAACAGAGATTTATGTTAAGTTAATTAAACAATTTATTGAAGATGGTAAACAAGTGCTTTATTTGCTTCCGGAAATTGCGCTCACTGCACAATTAATAGACAGATTACAACTTTATTTCGGAGAATATTTGTCAGTTTTTCATTCAAAATATTCGATGAATGAACGCGTAGAAGTGTGGAACAATGTACTGGAAAACAAGCCAAAAGCGCAACTGATTTTAGGTGCCCGATCTTCCATGTTTTTGCCTTTTTCCAATTTAGGGATGATTATTGTTGATGAAGAGCATGAACCCTCATTTAAACAATATGATCCGGCGCCAAGATATCATGCGCGAGATGCTGCCATCGTTTTGGCGAATCAGCACAAGGCCAAAGTCATTCTGGGTTCTGCAACTCCAAGTATAGAAACGTATTACAACGCACAAGAGGGAAAATATGGATTGGTTGAATTAAATCGAAGATTCGGCGATGTATTATTGCCTGAAATTGAATTGGTTGACGTAAAAGAAAAGCATCGAAAAAAACGCATGACCGGCCATTTTTCTGATCGGTTGTTAGAAATGATCACAGAAGCCCTTGAGAATAAGGAGCAAGTTATTTTATTCCAAAACCGACGTGGTTTTGCACCTGTTGTGGAATGTGAAACTTGTGGCGTTTCGCCTCAATGTCCAAATTGCGATGTAAGTTTAACGTACCATAATTACAGAAAAGAATTGCGTTGCCATTATTGCGGCCACCATCAGGCAATGCCACATAATTGCAGGGCTTGCGGCAGCGAAAAATTGAATACCAAAGGTTTTGGAACCGAGCAGATTGAAATTGAATTGATGGAACTTTTTCCAAACGCAAAAGTGGGCAGAATGGATTTTGACACCACGAGAGGCAAATACAGCTATCAAAAAATTATTGGGCAATTTGAATCGCAGGAAATAGATATTTTGGTGGGAACGCAAATGCTTTCAAAAGGATTGGATTTTGCTAATGTGTCTTTGGTGGGAATTATGAATGCCGACAATTTGCTTAATTTCCCCGATTTTAGAGCACACGAAAGAAGTTATCAGTTGATGGTGCAAGTTTCCGGCAGGGCAGGACGTGCCAGCAAAAGAGGAAAGGTTGCCATACAAACCTACAATCCGCACCATAAAATATTACAACAGGTTTCAACAAATGCTTTTGAAGAAATGTATAAAGAGCAATTGGATGAACGATGGCAATACCATTATCCGCCTTTTTACCGAATTATAAAAATCACCTTGCGCCACAAGGATTTTAACAGGGTAGATGAAGGCGCAGTTTGGTTGGGAAAATCATTAACATCCATTTTTAAAGACGATATTTTAGGACCTTCAACACCGGGAATTTCCAAAATCAGGACTTATTATATCAGAACAATCATTATAAAAATACCGCAAAATAACTCATTGGTTGTGAGCAAAAATCAAATTCAAAGAGTAAAAAATGCGTTTCAGGCCATAAAAGAATTTCAATCCATCAAATTCAATATTGACGTTGATAATTATTAGTGGTATTTTATTAAATTTACACTTGCCAATTAAGGAAATAAGCCTATATTTGCACCCTTAAAAGTAAAAACTTAAATTATTAATTATGAATCATTACGAAACTGTTTTCATTTTGAATCCCGTTTTATCTGATGTTCAGGTAAAGGAAACAGTAAAGAAGTTTGAGGACTATCTTGTTTCTAAAGGTGCCGAAATGATATCAAAAGAGGACTGGGGCTTAAAAAAATTAGCGTACACCATCCAAAACAAAAAAAGTGGATTTTATCACTTATTCGAATACAAAGTTGCTGGAGAATTCGTTGCTCCTTTTGAACTTGAATTTAGAAGAGATGACAGTATTATGCGTTATTTAACCGTTGCGTTAGATAAACATGCTGTTGCCTGGGCTGAAAAAAGAAGATTAAGAGACGGAAGTAAAGCAGTTAAAAAATAAGCGTTATGTCTATAGAACAACAAGCAAAAGGAGGAAAACAAGGTGATGTTCGTTACCTGACTCCGTTAGATATTGAAACAAAACAAGTAAAAAAATACTGTCGTTTTAAAAAGAATGGTATCAAATATATTGATTATAAAGATGCTGATTTCTTATTATACTTAGTAAATGAACAAGGTAAAATTTTACCTCGTCGTTTAACAGGAACTTCATTAAAATTTCAACGTAAAGTGTCTGTCGCCATTAAAAGAGCGCGTCACTTAGCTTTATTGCCATACGTTGCAGATATGTTAAAATAAAAACAGCAAGGAATTATGGAAATTATATTAAAGCAAGACGTTGAAAACCTAGGGTTTAAAGATGATCTTATTACTGTAAAAAATGGTTTTGGACGTAACTATTTGATTCCTCAAGGATTTGCAGTATTGGCAACGAGTTCAGTAAAAAAAGTATTGGCAGAAACTTTAAAGCAACGTGCTTATAAAGAAGAAAAATTAATAAAAGACGCTACAGCTATTGCAGATGCAATTAAAGCGATGGATATTAAAATTACTGCTAAAACAGCCGATAACACAAAATTATTTGGATCAGTGAATAACCAAGATGTTGCAGATGCTTTAGCGGCTGCTGGTCAGGTTATTGAGAAAAAATACATTAAAGTTGAAGGTGGTACAATTAAAAGAATTGGAAAATACAATGCTACAATTAGATTGCATAGAGCAGTTGTGGTAGAATTGCCAATTGAAATCGTTGCAGAACCAAAGCAATAAAAAATTTATTTTATATTTGAACCGCCCAATCTGGGCGGTTTTTTTATGCCTGTATTTTATGAAATACCAACAACTTACAAAAGAACAATTTTCGGAATTACATAAGGAGTTTGCTGAATTTTTGGCCACGCAACAAATTGATGCAAAAGAGTGGAATAAAATAAAAATTGAAAATCCTTCGATGGCTGAAGAAGAATTAAATATTTTTAGTGATGTTGTTTGGGAAGAAGTTTTGACAAAAACTGAATATTTGGAGCATATTTCAGAAAATCACATCAACCTGTTTAAATGCGAACTGGATGTAATTGTCAGAACTTTCATCAAATTAAACAACAATCATAAAAATTTTTTAAAATCAGCAGACTTTCAATGGTTTTTAAAAAATCCGCTTGATGAAGATTTTGAATACTTTAAGGCTGAAAAAAAATATACGACAGACCGCAATCAAGAATTATTTGAACTCATTGAAATGGGAAGCCAAATTTCAAAAGGCGAATTGTTTGAAGGAATCAACCAAGTAATTGGTTAACAACTTTTACAACGCCAACAGAAGCTTTTTCGGCCAAAACAATTAAATTTTTATACTGATTTTGTTGAATAAATGGTTTAGGATCAATAAAATAAATGGGAATTTCAGCTTTTACATAATTGATTAGTTGCGCTGCCGGATACACTTGCATTGAAGTTCCTATTACAATTAAAATATCCGCTTCCGAGGTTATTTCCAGCGCTTTGTCGAACTCTGGCACATTTTCCCCGAACCAAACAATATGTGGTCGCATTTGTGAATTTTCTTCGCAAACATCTCCCAAACTCAATGCTTTTTTCCAATCATAAATTAAGTTGTGATTTTTGGTGCTTCGAACTTTTAACAATTCGCCGTGTAAATGCAAAACTTG
>DATIRG010000203.1:0-5131 GCA_035470005.1 Lutibacter sp.
GGCCGACGCTCTTTTGGGAAAGGATTGGTACAGCAAGAAATGGAATTGGGCGATGGTTCGGCTGTAAGGCTAACAACGGCAAGATATTATACGCCTACAGGAAGGTCCATTCAAAAACCATATGACCATTCAAACCAAACGAATTATAACAATGATTATTTGGAAAGAATCCACAATGGGGAATTGCTTTCAAGAGACAGCATTAAAGTAAATGATTCGTTAAAATATAAAACGCCAAAAGGAAAAATTGTTTTTGGTGGCGGAGGAATAATTCCCGATATTTTTGTTTCCATAGATACCACAGGAACTTTTAGCGCAGAGTTGTATAGCGAACTAAATCCGTTTATATTTAAATACATCGACAACAACAGGAAAGAAATGAATAAATGGGAATTGTATGATTTTGTTAAAAATTTTGATAAAAACGACAAAATTTTTAATCAATATCTTAGTGAACTTGATGTAAATTACCCAATTCCTCCGGTTGTTAGAGAAGATTTAAAACGCTATTTTAAGGCAATCATGGCCAGAAATTTATTCGATGAAACGGGCTATTTTATAATTACCCAGAAAAAAGACAATATGATTTTAAAAGTGATTGAACTGGATAGCAAGAATCAGTAACTATTTAATCAATTACAACTTACAGTAATTTAAGTGAATGAACGCGTTTAAATTTTGACGACCAATAAAAAAATATATTTTGCTTCCGACCAGCATTTTGGCGCGCCTACTGTTGAGGCAAGTAAAATACGCGAACAAAAGTTTGTAAAATGGCTGGATTTCATCAAAAAAGATGCCGATGTACTGTTTCTTTTAGGCGATTTATTCGATTTTTGGTTTGAATACTCACAAGCAGTTCCAAAAGGTTTTGTCCGTGTTTTGGGTAAATTGGCCGAACTAAGCGACCAGGGAATAGAAATCCACTTTTTTGTGGGAAACCACGACCTTTGGATGCAAGACTATTTTGAAAAAGAATTAAATATTCCCACCTATCACCAACCGAAGGAATTCTTGCTTAACGGAAAATCGTTTTTTATAGGCCACGGCGACGGATTGGGGCCAGAAGATAAAGGCTATAAACGCATGAAAAAGGTATTTACCAACCCGGTTTCAAAATGGTTTTTTAAATGGTTACACCCAGATATCGGAATTCGATTGGCGCACTATTTATCGGTAAAAAATAAACTAATTTCAGGCGAAGAAGACGTAAAGTTTTTGGGAGAAGAAAATGAATGGCTGGTGCAATACGCCAAAATGAAATTAACGGAAAAGCATTACGATTATTTTGTGTTTGGTCACCGTCATTTACCACTTGAAATAGCGCTTTCTGAAAATTCAAAATACATCAACACCGGCGATTGGATTGTCCATTTTACCTATGGAGAATTTGACGGCGGCCAAATGGTGTTAAAATCTTATTAAACCACGCATTTTGCTATTATTTTTAACCAATTTTTAACAAGTTTTAAGAAAATATTTATGCTATTTGCATAGCCTTACGGCACATATTAAAATCACACGTTTAAAAACAATAAATATGATTGAAGAAAATAACGTTTCAGTAGATATCAGGGCTATAAACGAAAAAATTGAGAGAGAAAGCGCCTTTGTTGATTTGTTGATGATGGAAATGAATAAAGTAATTGTAGGCCAAAAACATATGGTTGAACGATTGCTTATCGGTTTGCTGGGAAATGGACATATTTTGTTGGAAGGTGTTCCGGGTTTGGCAAAAACATTGGCCATTAACACCTTGGCAAAAGCCGTTCAAGGGAAGTTCAGCAGAATCCAGTTTACGCCAGATTTGTTGCCTGCCGATGTGATTGGTACAATGATTTACAACATTAAAGTCAATGATTTTTCCATAAAAAAAGGACCTATTTTTGCAAATTTTGTGTTGGCGGATGAGATTAACCGTGCACCTGCAAAAGTGCAATCAGCGTTGTTGGAAGCCATGCAGGAACGTCAAATCACCATTGGTGACACTACATTTAAGTTAGAAGAACCTTTTTTGGTAATGGCAACCCAAAACCCAATCGAACAAGAAGGAACATATCCGTTGCCGGAAGCGCAAATTGACCGTTTTATGCTAAAAACGGTGATTCACTATCCAAAATTAGATGAAGAGCAACTAATTATGCGTCAACATTTAAACGACACTTATGGAAATATAAATTCAGTGGCTTCCATTGATCAAATTATCAGGGCAAGAAAAGCGGTGCGTGAAGTGTATATGGATGAGAAAATTGAAAAATATATCCTTGATATTATTTTTGCCACGCGTTTTCCCGAAAAATATAATTTACCTGATTTAAAAGGCCTGATTAGCTTTGGAGCTTCACCCCGCGGAAGCATCAACTTGGCACTTGCGGCCAAATGCTACGCTTTCATAAAACGAAGAGGTTACGTAATTCCTGAAGATGTTCGCGCTGTTGTGCACGATGTTTTACGTCATAGAATTGGTGTTACCTACGAGGCGGAAGCAGAAAATATCACATCAGAAGACATCATCAACAAAATTGTGAACGAAGTTGAAGTACCATAAAAAGTTTAACCGTTTAATTGTTGATTCGTTTATTTGATTTCTTTCAAAACCTTTCAACTTTCAACTTTTAACTTTCAACTTAAATAAATGGAGACTAAAGAATTATTAAAAAAAGTTCGTAAAATTGAGATTAAGACACGTCGCTTGTCCAATCACATATTTTCTGGCGAATACCACAGTTCGTTCAAAGGACGCGGTATGACTTTTTCTGAAGTTCGACAGTACCAATACGGCGACGACATCAGAGCAATTGACTGGAATGTAACCGCGCGTTACAACGAACCTTATGTAAAGGTATTTGAGGAAGAAAGGGAATTGACAATGGTGTTGATGGTTGATGTCAGCGGCTCCGAATATTTTGGAACCACACAACAATTTAAAAGAGATACCATTACAGAAATTGCAGCGACGCTGGCCTTTTCTGCCATTCAAAACAATGATAAAGTTGGCTTGCTTTTATTTTCAGACCAAATGGAATTGTACATTCCACCAAAAAAAGGAAAAAGTCACGTATTAAGAATTATTAGGGAACTGATTGAATTTAAGCCTCAAAGCAAAAAAACAGACTTAAATGAAGCCCTTAAGTTTTTTTCTAGTGTGATGAAGAAAAAAGCCATTGTTTTTGTTTTGTCTGATTTTATGGATGCCCATTATGAACATACGTTGAAAATTGTTGGAAGAAAGCATGATGTAACCGGAATCAGGATTTACGACATTCACGACAGCGCAATTCCAAATTTGGGAATGGTACCAATGCGCGATGCCGAAACAGGAAAAACAATGTTGGTAAATACCGCTTCAAAAAGCGTTAGAAATGGCTACAAAGCACATTATTTGGCATCGGTAGATTATTTTGAAAAATCCTTTACGCATAGCGGTTCGGGGACCATCAGTTCTCAAATAGATGAAAGTTATGTTAAAAAATTACTGGGTTATTTTAAGCGAAAAGGCGCTAAATAGCAAATGAATTTGAATGCAGAATAAATGAAAAAACGGATAGTTTATATATTATTTTTAATTGGTTTTATAAGTTTTGCGCAGGAAAATCCGGTGTCAACGGTTATAGATACTGCCGCCATAAGAATTGGTGAGCAAATTCAATATAAAATATCGGTAAAAAGAACTGGCACGGTGGTTTTCCCAAAATTTCAGTCAGACAGTTTGGGGAAAGTAGAGTTGTTGGAATCGTGGCCTGTGGATACTTTAAAAGATACTTATGAAAAAAAATATGTGCTTACAAGTTTCGACAGCGGACGCTATACCATTCCAAAACAACAAGTTTTGATCAACAACAAAGCTTTTTTTACAGACTCATTGATGGTGAGTGTTGCCACGGTTAAAGTGGATACGTTGAAACAACAACTATTTCCCATAAAAGCCATTAAAAGCGAACCAAAAACATTCGACGATTACAAACCGATGCTTTGGTGGATTTTGCTGATTTTAGCAATCATTGCTGCGGCTTTGTATTTCATTTTCAGAAAGAAAGAGAAAAAAGAAGCACCAATAATCGTTGTTGCGCCAATACAGGAAGCTTTGCAGCGACTTAAAGAATTAGACGAAAAACAATTGCTTCAGCAAAACAAAATAAAAACATATTACACGGAACTTACCGATATTGTAAGAACCTATATTGAAAAAGACATTTATATTCCTGCGTTGGAATCGACCACGAATGAATTGATAGATACTATTAATGATTTTAACGATTCGAGCAAATTGGGAATTTCAAAAGAAACAATTCAAGAATTAAAAGAGGTGCTGGAAAGCGCCGATATGGTAAAATTTGCAAAATCGAAGCCAATTGTTGAAGAAATAAAAGCGCACAGAAATTTATCTGAACGTATTTTACAAAATTTAAAACCTGCAAAAGAAACAAAAAATGAAGTGGAATAATTTTGAGTTTTTACATCCGCAGTTTTTATGGTTATTGTTACTGATACCTTTATTGGCTATTTGGTATTTTTTAATCAGAAAAGAAGACAGTGCAGCATTAACCATTTCGAGCACCAAAGGATTTGAAGTAAAACCTTCAATTTGGTCGAAATTAAAACCGTTGCTCTATGTGTTAAGATTGCTGGCAATTGCATTGTTAATTCTTGCAATGGCACGTCCAAGAACTGTTGAAATGAGCAAAAACACCAAAACAAACAAAGGAATTGATATTGTGATGGCCATTGATGTATCGGCAAGTATGTTGGCGCGTGATCTAAAACCAAACCGATTGGAAGCCTTAAAAGTGGTTGCCATGGAGTTTGTAAATCAGCGTCCGAATGACAGAATAGGAATTGTTGTTTACGCGGGCGAAAGTTTTACGCAAACGCCAATTACCAGTGATAAACGAATTGTGATGGGCACGCTCTCCGAACTTAAATGGGGAGAATTGGATGGCGGAACCGCCATTGGAATGGGATTGGGATCGGCAGTGAACCGATTAAAAGAAAGCAGCGCTAAAAGCAAAGTGATCATTTTATTGACGGATGGCGTTAACAATACCGGATTTGTTGATCCAAAAACAGCCACAGAACTGGCGGTTGGACAAGGTATTAAAGTGTACACAATCGGAATTGGAACAAACGGAAC
>DATIRG010000204.1:0-1567 GCA_035470005.1 Lutibacter sp.
GCATATCGTCGACTTGGTAATCGCAGGCCAAACTCTCTTCTGCTGTGTTTGAATAATCAAGGTCTGCCGCAGAAATATTTAATTCTGTTACTTCGATTTTCAAACGAATTTGGTGCGTTGTTTTGCTTGAGAAAATCGATACACGTTTCACCGAGTTTAAAAAAGTGCCTCGGTCAACAGTCAGTTTATTCGGATTTTCTTTTGGGATAACAGCCTCATAATTTGGATATTTTCCGTCTATCAACCGGCAAACCAACACCACATTGTCAAATATAAATTTTGCGTTTGAGTCGTTGTATTCTATGGTCACATCGCTGTTTGAACCGCCTAATATTCCCTTCAATAAGTTGAGCGGTTTTTTTGGCATAATGAATTCCGCAGGTTGGTTTGCGGTAACATCAGTTCTTGTATATTTTACCAGTTTGTGGGCATCCGTTGCCACAAAAGTTAGGTTATTTGCATTAAATTGAAAAAACACGCCGCTCATCACAGGTCTTAAATCATCGTTTCCTGCGGCAAAAATTGTTTTAGAAATCGCAGTGGCCAACAAGTCGCCTGGAATTGTAGTGCTGCTAGGCGATGCAAGCGTTACCGCTTTTGGAAATTCATTGCCGTCAAAATACGCCATATCATATTTACCGTGGCTCGAGCTAATTTCAATGGTGCTGTTTTCTTCAGTTTTAAAAGTCAAAGGCTGGTTAGGAAATGTTTTTAATGTATCCAGTAATAATCGTGCTGAAATTGCCACGGATCCCGTAGATTCTGATTCCACTTCTATAACGGTGCTCATGATTGTTTCCAAATCCGAAGCCGATATTTTTAATTCGTTTTCTTTTAATTCGAACAAAAAATTATCTAAAATTGGTAATGTATTATTGCTATTGATAACGCCTCCCAATACCTGAAGTTGTTTTAATAATTGTCCGCTTGATACTATGAATTTCATTTATGATTTTTTTAATGGAATGAGTTACAAATATATTCTAAATATGTTGTTATAAAAAGATTTTTTATTAACACGTTATCAATATATAATATGTAGCAATTTTAAGTCGTAAAAGATGCTTTAGGGCGTTCCCGCCGAAAAGGCGGTCGGGCTTTCGCTGCTCGCTTTTTTTGTTACGAAAAGCAACAAAAAATGCTCAAACAACCCGCTCAATCCCTAACGCAAATTGAATTACTAACAAATAACGTATTACCAATAACATTTAACTTCATAATAAAAGTGAAGTCTAAATTTTAATTTTATATTTGATTTCTGCTAAAAAATCAAAATTAAATGAAGAAAATAGTTTCCTTTTTATTGCTTTCAATCTTTTGCATCACCATATCTTTTGCGCAAGCGCCCAAAAAACCAACATCCGGAGAAATCTACGAATCCATTAAAAAACTCAACTTTTTAGGAACGGTTTTGTATATCGCAGCTCATCCAGATGATGAAAATACCCGACTTATTTCCTATTTTGCCAACGATGTAAAAGCCCGTACCGCTTATTTAAGCATCACAAGAGGTGATGGCGGACAAAATTTAATCGGACCGGAACTCAGCGAATTACTTGGCGTTATC
>DATIRG010000205.1:0-1611 GCA_035470005.1 Lutibacter sp.
ATTGATTCCAAAAGTGAAGCGCTATTTCAACAATCAGATTGAAGGCAAAAAAATTGGTTTGTGGGGATTGGCATTCAAACCAAATACCGACGACGTGCGGGAAGCACCGGCATTGGACATCATCAACGAATTGTTGCTGGCAGGCGTTGAAATTACCGCCTATGATGCAGAAGCCATGCCCAATATGAAAAAACTTTACGGCAATCAAATTACCTTTTGCAAAAATGCTTATGAAGTGCTGGAAAATGTGGATTGTCTTTTAATCAATACCGAATGGCGGGAATTTTATTCACCCGATTTCGCCAAAATGAAAAGCCTGATGAAAAATCCGGTCATTTTTGACGGAAGAAATATTTTCGACCTGGAGTTGATGAAAGCCAATGGTTTTCATTACGAATCGGTCGGAAGAGAAATCGTAGCATTATGAAAAAAATACTAGTTACCGGCGGATTGGGTTTTATAGGATCCCATACCGTTGTTGCATTGCAACAAGAAGGATTTGAAGTGGTCATTATCGATAACCTGTCAAATTCCACCATTGATGTGCTGGATAAAATAACATCCATCACCAACCTTAAACCGGAATATCACTTCATCGATTTGCGGGATAAAACTGCGGTTAAAGCCTTTTTTGCCAGCAATGCCATTGACGGTGTCATTCATTTTGCGGCTTCAAAAGCGGTGGGCGAAAGTGTGCAAATACCTCTGGAATATTATGAAAATAATATCAGTTCCCTGGTGTATGTGCTGCAGGAAATGACGGCCAACAACGTCAATAATTTTATTTTCAGCTCGTCATGCACGGTGTACGGACAGGCAGATGAACTGCCAATCACCGAAAATGCCCCCATAAAACCGGCGGAATCTCCTTATGGAAACACGAAACAAATTGGGGAGGAAATTATAAAGGATACCACAAAAGTTTCTGGTTTAAAAGCCATTGCTTTGCGTTATTTCAACCCGATTGGCGCCCATGAATCGGCAAAAATTGGTGAATTGCCTATAGGCGTTCCACAAAATTTAATCCCTTTTGTTACCCAAACCGCTGCGGGCATTCGGGAAGAATTGTCCGTTTACGGCAATGACTATCCGACCCCTGACGGCACTGCCGTAAGAGATTATATTCATGTGGTGGATTTGGCAAAAGCGCATATTATTGCCTTGAAAAGACTTTTGGAAAATAAAAACAAAGCAACTTTCGAGGTATTTAATCTGGGAACCGGAAAAGGAAATTCTGTGCTGGAAGTGATCCAGACTTTTGAAAAAGTCAGCGGCAAAAAACTAAACTACAAATTTGTTGACCGACGGGAAGGCGACATTATTTCCGCTTATGCAGATACCACCATCGCCAACAAAGAACTGGGCTGGAAAGCCGAACTTACGTTGGATGAGGCCTTGCTTTCTGCCTGGAAATGGCAGTTAACACTGGCCCCCTAACCCCCAAAGGGGGAATTAAAAAGAGTTACTGAAAAAGCATAAACCTCATTTGAACAAGTTCAAAATGAGGTTTATGCTTTTAATACTTCAACATTTAAAGTCCAGCGTGCAGGCTGGCCCTATTGCTAAAAATGTTCACTAAACATTTTTTTAACTGCCAACGCGCAGGCTGGC
>DATIRG010000206.1:0-4981 GCA_035470005.1 Lutibacter sp.
TAAAGTAATTACATTTTGCAATTTTGCAGTTTCGGCTTCGTTATTTGCAAATCCATACAAACCAATTCCCAAACGCACCAACTCAAATTGCGCTTCTTCAGCATAATTGATAATGCCCGAGGTGTTTAACATATGCCGAAAAGGTTTTGTTGGCAATTGCGGAATAAGTTGGGTTGAAATTTCCTTAAAAGTGTTGATTTGCTGTAACGTAAATTCTTGTTCGTTTAAATCTTCACTGGCAGCAATGTGTGAAAAAACCGAAGCAACCGTGATTTCTTGCTGATTTTTAACCAACGATAAAATTTCGGGAATGTCTTTTTTTGTGAAACCCAATCGGTTTAAACCCGTGTTGAATTTTATATGAATGGGATAATTTTGAACGTTTAAATTTTTGGCTGCTTCAATAACCCCTTTTAATAAAGTGATAGAATAAATGTTGGGCTCCAGACAGGATTTTATAATTTCCTCTAAATTGATTTTTTGCGGATGCAGCACCAAAATAGGCGTTTTAATTCCTGCTTCCCGCAATGCAACGCCTTCGTCTAAATAAGCGACGGCAAAATAGGCAACTTTTGATTCCAGAAATTTGGCAATTTCAACTGAACTGCTGCCGTAAGCAAATGCCTTAACCACGGCCAAAACCTTCGTTTCTGGAAGCAATCTTGATTTAAACACATTTAAATTGTGTTCAATGGCGTTTAAATTTATTTCAAGCACAGTAACGTGACTATTTCCCATTTTTTTCTTCGGCTTTTTTGATTTTTTCTGCCATCATGGCTTTAAAGTACGCGGAACGGCTTAGCGGCTCATATTCCTGGGTTTCTCCAAGCAAAACAAGCTCGTCGCTGGCGGCGGTTCGATGACTGTAATGCGCTAAATTTCCAGTTCTTGTGCAAACTGCATGAACTTTGGTCACATATTCCGCAGTGGCCATGAGCGCCGGCATCGGGCCAAACGGATTTCCTTTAAAATCCATATCCAAACCTGCAACAATAACACGAACGCCGCGATTTGCCAAATCGTTGCAAACAGCCACAATTTCCTCATCAAAAAACTGGGCTTCATCAATCCCGACAACATCAACATCATCAGCTAAAAGTCTGATGTTTGCCGATGAAGGAACCGGTGTAGACCTAATTTCATTGGCGTCATGAGAAACTACTTTTTCCACATCATATCTAACATCAATGGCAGGTTTAAAAATCTCCACTTTTTGTTTTGCAAATTGGGCTCTTTTGAGTCTGCGAATCAATTCCTCCGTTTTTCCAGAAAACATTGAGCCGCAAATTACTTCAATCCAGCCAAATTGTTCGTTATGATTTACTGTATTTTCAAGAAACATTTTGTAATTTCACGGTTGAAAGGTTATTGTATTTTTTTTAAAATAAATGCAATGAAAATATTGTTAAATTTTTTACATTCGTTTTTGTAAAATCATTTCGTAATTTACGATTTTGATATGATACAAATTTATTAAAAATTAAACAGCAACACTCATTTAACACGTCAACTTATGCACAAAAAATTAGAAGCCGAACTGGTAAGTCTGGCAAACAGCATTTTGCAAATGAAAAACAAGGATGATGTAAATGCGTTGCATAAAAAAGCACGCGAAATTTACGAAAAACTTACAGTGTTGCGATTTGTGGAAGATTATGTTGAAAAAACACCAAACCTTTCCGATATCGAAGAAGAAACCATAAGCACCATGCAACAGGAATGGGTTGGTGAGGTTGAATTTGAAAGCAAAATGGTTGTTGACGAATTGGAATTTGAAAGCAAAATGGTTGTTGACGAGGTGGAATTTGAAAGTAAAATGGTTGTTGAAATTCCTGAAAAAACTGAAGAAAAAGAAGCTTTTTTAGAAGCAAAAATGGAAGAATTGTTCAATGAGGGTGATACCATTATGAAAGAAACCGCGAAAAAAAGTTACGCGCTTCAAATCTCTTTGGAAGATGAATTTAAAGATGCCATTTCATCCGATATTGCAACCAATTTATTCGAAAGGGCCACCAAAGAAAATCCAATAATTATAGAGAAAGCCGAAGAAAAACAAGAGCACAAAAATCGTTCTTTAAACGATGCGTTGTTTAAAAATAACATACAGGTTGGCTTAAATGACCGCATCGCTTTTGTGAATCAATTATTCGACGGAAGCCAGCAGGATTTCAACAGGGTAGTGTCTCAGTTAAATTCTTTTAAAACGGAAGCAGAAGCCAAAAATTTCATTTACGAATTTGTAAAACCAGATTACGACTGGAGCGCCAAAGAAGAATTTGAGCAACGGCTAATCACCTTAATTGAGCGTAAATTTTTGTAATTTTGTTGTAAACTTGCCGACTAGTGTCGGATGCTATCGCAGAAAATTGTTCTTATAATTACATGCTATGAATTATCTTTTGCTGGAAGAGGAACTTAAAAAAAGAACAAAACTCGATTATTTTTGGGGCAGAAAGCAGGATGATGAATTCGATAAACAGACCAATTTTATCTCCAAAACAGAATCATTTGAATTGCTTTTGGCAACTATTGACTATGCCTTTAAAATCAATGCCCAATATGATGATTTAAAGAATTATGCCTTAAACAGGTGGTTTAATTTTTGGTCGGCAAAAGCTGTGGAAAGTATTTTTTGTGAGCACGAAAACGTAAAACCACATTTAGATTCTAATAACAAATTCACCGATTTTTATATCCAAAACATTCCTTTTGATTATAAAACCACCGTTTTCCCTGAAGGGTTTGGAAAATCGGTTCCTTACGGAATTTTGCATAAAAGTGAATTAATTTCATGGCTGTATAAAAATCAGAGCCAGCAGCAAAGGAAACATCACAAAAACAGGCTTTTTATTGTTTTGGTAAATTATAAGGAAGAAGACGGGCATTGGAAATTAAAATCGGAAATTGGCTTGCTCAAAGATACAATCTCAGCTTATTTGCTTAATTTTGACCAGTCAAAGCTTCACAGCTTTACTTTTGAAAATACCACCGTTTATGCCGATATTATTTGGGCAATAAAAGGAAATTAAATATTAAAAGTTTAATTCATCACCCTATTCGCAGTAGAAGGGCGTAAATCAAAATAGTGAATTATATAGGTTCTAAACATAAGCTTTCTTCTTTTTTAAAAGATGTCATCATCGACAAGGTTGGGGGCGATTTGTCGAATCTTGTATTTTGCGATTTGTTCGCAGGAACCGGGAGTATTGGACGCACTTTCAAACCTTTAGTGAAGCAGATTATTGCCAACGATGTTGAATTTTACAGTTATGTGCTTAACAGAAATTACATAGGGAACCATCAAGAATTAATGTTTGAAGAACACCTCAGTTTCTTGAATAATTTAAACGAATCGGAAGGATTTGTATTTCACAATTACAGCGAAAACGGGAAGGAAGGACGTTTGTACTTTTCCGCAGCTAACGGAAAAAAAATCGACGCCATTCGGCAGCAAATTGAGAACTGGAAAAAATCTAAAGAAATCTCGGAAGACGACTACTATTTTTTACTGGCTTCCTTAATAGAAAGTGCCGATAAAGTGGCAAATACCGCATCAGTTTATGGCGCTTATTTAAAACAACTGAAGAAATCGGCCCAAAAAGAACTAATTTTAAAACCTGCGTTATTTACGCAAAACAGCAACAAACATCAGGTTTTTAATGCAGACAGCAACGCATTGATTAAAGAAATAAAAGGCGATATTTTGTATTTAGATCCGCCTTATAATGAACGTCAATACGGGTCAAATTATCATTTGTTAAACACCATTGCAAAATATGATTCGTTTGAGCCTCAGGGAAAAACAGGATTGCGAAATTATTATCGATCAGATTATTGCAAAAGAAATGAAGTCAAAAATTCATTCGAGGAATTGATAAAAAACGCTAACTTTAAATATATATTTTTAAGTTACAACAATGAAGGTTTAATGACGGAAGACGAAGTGAAAAGCGTGATGTCAGCCTACGGGAAATACAGTTTAAAAACAACCAATTATCAGCGTTTTAAAGCTGATAAAACAGAAAACAGAAATCATAAAGCAACTTCAACAATTGAATATTTACACATTTTAGAAAAACAAATATGAAAGCAGCCCAGTACAACCAACTTTTTGATGAAGTAATTACAAAATACCATGTTATTGATGAGGTGGATCAGCCATTTGAAAATCCTTTTGATTCCAAATCTTTTGAGCATTTATTGTACAGAAAAAACTGGATTGATACTGTGCAATGGCACTATGAAGACATTATTCGCTTGCCAAATATTGATCCGGTGGAAGCTTTGGTGTTAAAACGAAAAATCGATGCTTCTAATCAGGATCGAACCGATATGGTTGAATATATCGACAGCTATTTTTTAGAGAAATTTAAAAATGTAACAGTAAAAGAAGGCGCTAAAATAAATTCTGAAACGCCTGCCTGGGCAATTGACAGATTGTCTATTTTGGCCCTAAAAATTTACCATATGCGCGAAGAAGCCACACGTGAATCGGCTTCAGAAGAACATAGGTCAAAATGTCAGGAAAAACTGACTATTTTGTTGGAACAAAGAGTAGATTTATCCACTGCAATTGATGATTTGTTAAACGATTTTGCCACTGGAGAAAAATACGTTAAAGTGTACAAACAAATGAAAATGTATAATGATGCGGACACAAACCCAATGTTGTATAAAAAATAAAGAGTCTTTTAAAAGGGCTTTAAAAAGTGCTAAAATTGCACTTTTTTTTGCGGTACTTATCTTTTTAGGTAGCTGTAAAAGCGCTTTGGTGCCAACTTTTTCTGCACAACAGCAACCGGTAGTTCCAAATTATGAGAATGTGGCAACCTGGGCTATTTTGCCCGATTCCTATCCGGAAAATTTAAAGCACTGGCAAACAAATACAACGGGTTTAGATGCCGATATCTTCTATATTTATCCGACCTTAAATATTGAAAAAAAGGATTTAAGATGGAACGTTCCGGTAACTGACTCCATT
>DATIRG010000207.1:0-2600 GCA_035470005.1 Lutibacter sp.
TTTTGGCACTGTAAATCCGCCAACGGCAATTGTTTCATCAAATCAAAGCGCTAATTCATCAAACAGAACAGTAACGGCTTCAACAAAATATTATTGGAAAGTTGTGGTGAAAGACGGCAAAGGCGGACAAACAGTTGGCCAAATTTGGAGTTTTACAACTGATTAAAATATTAGTTATTAGATATTTACTATTAAAAGCCCTTTCCAATGGAAAGGGCTTTTAATTTTGCCCTAATTTGTTAATATTTATTATCTTTTATAAATATTTAATTTAACTTCTAACTTTATTTAAAATTTTCCCAGCCCCAAGATGGCAAAGGAATTTCAGCTTCTTTGGTTAAATCGAAAAATACTGTAAATAACCTGTCAGAGCCCAATCGTCTGAGGTTATAGGTGTATGCGTTTCCGTCGACGGTAATCCACCAAGCGTTTGAAAAAGCTGCAGGAATTACATCTACAGTTTCCTGATCGGCCGGAAATACCTGCATATTTTGCGTCCCTGAATTTGTGGATGTTCCGCCATACATCGTTACTTTATCATGGCTGCCATCTTCATGTCGGTGATCATGTTTGAGTTCGACCCTGCCGTTTTTGTATTTTAAAATCCAGGTTCTGGATCGGTTATCGCCAACATTAAATGGAATTAAGATGGTTTCATCATCAGCAAAAAGCACATGCATCACCAATTTTTTACCAGCAAAATCATCATTTGCAGGAGCGCCCACCAATTGTCCCTCAAATGCTTTTCCGCGTAAAGCTTTTAAATTTTTCCAAAATACTTTGGTCGCAGTGCTGTCATTCACTAAAATATTGGCCTTTTCAGCATTGAGACTCTTTTCATCATTTTTAAATCTGGCATTTGAAGAAATAAAAAAAGATAGCGCTATTATGATAATAAGATGTTTTTTCATGGATTGCTTTTATTAAATTGATTTACGAAAATACACTTTTATGTTAATACTCCGTAAAAAGAAAATAATTGGGCAAATACCTCTTAAAAATTTAACGATGAATTTTCTGATGCCTCAAAATAAAATCACACCGAAATTCTTTTATTTTAATTATTGTTCGTACATTTACGAATAATAATTATCCAGATGAAAACCATTTCAAGGTCGGATTATTTTACCGCAGAACAGGAACAAACGGCTCGATTTGCGAAAGCATTGGGACATCCTGTGAGAATTGCCATTTTACAATTGCTCAATTCGCAGGCCTGCTGTTTTCACGGCGATATGGCCGAAGAACTTCCCATTGCAAAATCTACGCTTTCCCAGCATTTAAACGAACTTAAAGATGCCGGTTTAATAAAAGGAACCATTACGCCGCCTACGGTTAAATACTGTGTTGATAAAGAAAACTGGGAACTTGCCAGGAAATTATTAAACGATGTGTTGAAATGATCTTGATAATTTTGTAAACAGCTTTAAAAGAAAAAAATGTTTGATTGGATACAACATTTAGCGGATTGGCTTATTTATTCGGTTTTCAATATTGACGCTGAAACCCATTTGGGAATTGCCCTTAACTTCTTCGTTTACGATACCTTGAAGATTCTATTGCTGCTGTTTGTCATCGTTTTTCTGATGGGAATTGTAAACACTTACTTTCCCATTGAAAAATTAAAAAATTATCTGAACCGTAAAAAATTGTATGGCTTAGAATACTTTTTCGCATCCATTTTTGGAGCGATTACGCCATTTTGTTCGTGCTCTTCTGTTCCATTGTTCATCGGTTTTGTGCAAGGCGGCATTCCGCTGGGCGTCACTTTTTCGTTTCTCATCACTTCGCCTTTGGTAAACGAAGTTGCCATTGCCATGTTTTTGGGTATGTTCGGCTTAAAAGCCACCTTAATTTATGCGGGATCGGGTATTTTATTGGGAACTATCGGTGGCTGGCTGTTGGGAAAATTCAATTTGGAACCGCTTTTATCAGATTGGGTGAAAGAAATTATGACCAAATCGCAAGCTTCCTCCAACAAATATGAAGAAGAAAAAAGAACCTTTAAACAACGACTTCCGGAAATCACCAGAAGCGCTTGGGATATTGTAAGAGGCGTGCTCATTTATGTGATTATTGGTATTGCTATTGGTGCGGCAATGCACGGCTATGTGCCCGAAAATTTCTTTGCCAAATACCTGGGAAGTGGCGCCTGGTGGACTGTTCCGTTGGCAGTGATTGTGGCCGTTCCTATGTATGCCAATGCTGCGGGAATTGTTCCCGTAATTCAGGTGTTTGTGGCAAAAGGCGTTCCAATTGGCACAGCCATTGCCTTTATGATGGCTACGGTTGGCCTTTCTATTCCGGAAGCCACGCTATTGAAAAAAGTGATGACTTGGAAATTAATTGGAATTTTCTTTTCTGTGGTGGCCCTTTTTATCATCCTTTCTGGCTATTTATTTAATATTTTATTATGAAAAACTTTTGGAACGAACGCTACGGCAATCAGGAATATATTTACGGAAAAACACCCAATGTGTTTTTTGCCGAACAGTTAGCATCATTGCAACCCGGTGAAATTTTGTTGCCATGCGAAGGCGAAGGACGAAATGCTGTTTTTGCAGCGTTAAAAGGTTGGCAGGCAAGAGCTTTCGACACTA
>DATIRG010000208.1:0-2441 GCA_035470005.1 Lutibacter sp.
CACCAACGATATGCCTATTATTTATCCTCCAAGTTTTGACACAATTGGATTCGTTAATATCAATCTAAATTTCCATTATTTAGATCCGGATCCAAATTCAACGCATATGGGCGAAACAAGGGAAACCCGCATTAATGAATACCACACGCTTAATAGAACGGCAGTTTTGGGACTTAGGGAAGGAAGTTGGCTATATATAAAAGAGGGAAAAGTAATTTTAAAAGGACCTTTAAATGCGCGTTTGTTTCAACAAAACAAGCCTGCACTTGAATTGCCACCGGAAACCGATTTAAGTTTTTTAACATAAGTCGCTGTAAATAAATAACTTATACATTTAATCTCATTCTTTTGCACTTTTTCTGTGTTGTAAAATCGTTAAATAGCTGAGGCTATTCCCCTCATTTACGCCTAGAAATAGCACAAAATTACTTCGCTAATTCTACACCATTTATTTTTTTACAGAGCCTAAACTGAGCGCTGTCGCAATTAGTTGCGCATCGGGTGATTTTTTTACTTTTTCAGATAGTAGTTTGTAAGCATTGCTAATTCTTATTGTATCAACTGTTGATGATTTCAATTGGTCACTTAAAACCATCGCGGAAACATAAGAATCGCTGTTTTTTTTGACAAAATCAAAACTGAAATCGGTGAATTCCATTTCAATTTTTTTTAATTCATTTCCAACTTCATCCAGTTTTTTGACATCGTTTTCAAGACGGGCTTTTTGGAATTTTGTAAATAAATAATCTATTTTTTTAAAGATGTTTTTTGAGGCCAATTTGTAATCGTTCAATTTGGCGTTTAATTCGGAACCTTTAATAATAGGATCATCAATATGATCAGGGTCAATAGAAATTTCAAAATTGGTGTTTTCAACAATTAAAATGGCTGTTGCCGATGAATTTTCAAAAGATAACAGAAAACGTTCCGGATAGTCAACAATTCCCTGAAAAATAAAGTCATTGTTTTCAATTTTAGCTGAATCAACCGACTGAATGTCATTTCCAATAATTTTACTCAGATAAACCTTGTCTGATAAAAAGGATTTCAATGTTCCTTTCAACACAAATCCATTTTTATTGGCATCATTTTCCTTTTCTAACTGACTCTTTGGATTGTTGCAGCTGAAAATGAAAAGGCCTAATAAACAAGCTGTAACTATCTTTTTCAATGCAATTTGCGTTTAAATTATAAATTTAATAATTTACGTACTCAACGATTTCCAAGCCATAACCTGTCATACCAATCCGTTTTTTTACTGCCGGAGCATTAGACAAAACGCGAAGTTTGCTAATTTCTAAATCGTGCAAAATTTGGGCACCAATACCAAAATCTTTATCATCTGGCTGAATCTGCGGTACTTTATGCTCCGTATTTTTTTGCGCTTCTTTTAGTAAGGACAATCGGTTTATGAGGTCGAAGGATTGATTTTCCTGACTGATAAAAACGGCTGCACCTTTTCCTTCATCATTGATCATTTTAAAGATTTTAGAAAACTTGTCGTCGGGTTTGGCGGTTAGTAATCTAAGGATATCATTGTTAATCAATGAAGAATTTACGCGTACCAATATTGGTTCATCGGCTTCCCAGGCACCTTTGGTTAAGGCAATATGAACTTGGTTGTTTGTGGTTTGTTTGTAAGCTCTCAATTGAAATTCACCGAAACGGGTTTGTAAAGTAAAATTTTCAATTTTGTAGATGAGAGAATCATATTTCATACGGTAAGCCACCAAATCTTCAATAGAAATAATCTTCAATTTAAATTTTTTAGCTACTTCCATCAATTGCGGCAGGCGGGCCATTGTTCCGTCTTCATTTAAAATCTCCACCAAGATTCCTGCTGGTTGAAATCCTGCCAAACGCGCTAAATCAATAGAAGCTTCTGTATGTCCGGTTCTGCGCAAAACGCCGCCTTCTTTGGCTCTTAAAGGAAAAACATGGCCAGGTCGTCCAAAATCTTCTGGCTTTGTTTCTTTTGAAGTGATTGCCTTTATGGTTTTTGACCTGTCTTGAACAGAAATTCCGGTAGAGCATCCGCTTCCAATTAAATCAATGGAAACCGTGAATTGGGTATTGTGCAAAACGGTATTTTTGTTTACCATAAGCGGCAATCCAAGTTCATCGGCACGCTTTTCGGTTAAAGGCGCACAAATTAAACCTCTGCCGTGCTGAGCCATAAAATTAATCATTTCTGGCGTTACACATTCAGCCGCAGCAATAAAATCACCTTCATTTTCTCTGTCTTGGTCATCAACAACAATAATCATTTTGCCGTTTTGAATATCTTCGATTGCTTCTTGTATGGTGTTAAGTTTAATTGAGCTTGTTGGAGTTTTCATTATTTAACTGAAGTTTTTTCTGTGAATTTTATGAATATTTTTTGAACTTTGTCAATCACCGCATCAATTTTAAATATGCCCATTCCTTGAGTTGCCCTTCTG
>DATIRG010000209.1:0-4111 GCA_035470005.1 Lutibacter sp.
GTTGCCAGCACCAAACCAAGCATGGAAAAGCTGAATAAGGCCAGGTAAGCAAAAAAGCGCGTGTAGCCGTCATCCCCGTGCATATAACCTCTGCTGTATAAATGAACCATAAAAGAAATGGTGGTCACCACAACCATCATCATTACGGAGATTGGATCGATCAATACGCCTAAATCAATGTGTAATTTATCGGTAAATATAAGCCAGGTTTGTTTGTAAATAAAAGTTTGATAGACCCCTTCTAATTTTCCGTCCATAAAATAATGGTAGGCGGTATATAGCGATAAGGCAAAGGAGGTTCCTAAACCCAACGACCCTAACCAACCTGAAATTGAAGCCGGTATTTTTTTGCTGAACAATCCTAAAATAACAAAAAGCGCTAAAGGAATCAGAGGAATTAATATGGTATAACTAAAATCCATTTTCTATAATTTAAATTTTTGTCTGTTTAATATTTCATGGTTTCTGTATCCTTCACTTCAACCGAGTAAATGAGTTTGTACAAATTGATAATAATGGCAATAGCCAACGCTGTTTCCGCAGCCGCCAATGCAATAATAAAAATTGAAAACACAGCGCCCTGAAGTAAATCCGGATACATATAAGTGTTGATCAACACAAAATTTACGGCTGAGGCGTTTAAAATTAATTCAACCGACATTAATACCGTTATTAAATTTTCTCTTGTAAAAAACCCGTAAACACCTATAAAAAATAAGATACTTGTGAGGGTTAAAATTTCGTAAATGCTAATACCTGCAATCATCTTGATTAGTTATTTTCGGTTAATTTTTTTCCTTTTGCAATGACTATAGCGCCAATCATTACAGCTACCAATAGCACACTGATGACTTCAAACGGCAATATAAATCCGCCGTCTTCATAACTCAATAATTTTCTGCCTATGTCAGCAACTTCAATGGAAGTATACGTGGAGGTTGTTTCTGGAAATGGATAGGTTGAAATTGCCCAAAGTGTAACAGCCAAACCGGCAGCGCTTAAAGCACCGGCAATGAGTTTTTTCTTTAAAGCTGTTTTTTCCAATTCAAGTTCCACATGATGAATCAGCAACACGGCAAAAATGAACAGTACAATAATACCGCCGCCATAAACCGTAAGTTGAATGGCTGCTAAAAAGTTGTAATCAACCAAGAAATAAAGTCCGGCAATGCCTATCAGCACAAAAAGCAGGTAAATAACTGCCCTTAAAATTTTTCTGCTGGTCACTGAAGCAACGGCAAATAAAATAATGATCGCTGCGAGTATATAAAATATAATTGTTTCCATAATATTAATCTTCTATTCCGTCTAAAACAGATGAACCTGGTTGGTTTAAAACTTTAGTTAATGCGCTCCTGTCATATACAGAATTTTCAAAATTCGGTGCCCAGACAATCGCGTCGGTCGGACAGGCTTCAATACACAAACCACACATGGTGCACATGGATAAATGGTAAATATGTTTGTCTATTTTTTTCTTCTTTTTACCTGTTGTCGGATCAACGGCCCTGTCCCAAATAATTTCTATGGAACCATTCGGACAAGCGATTTCACAAGATTGGCAACCGGTGCAATAATGACGGTTGTCTGCATCGTGCGGCATCACAACTTCGCCCCTGAAACGATCAAACATTTTTAGTGTTTCTCGGTTGTTTGGGTATTCTTGCGTAATAGCGCCTTTGCGTGCGTGGAGAAAATATTTTCCCGTAACAGACATCCCTGTCAGCAAGGTTTTAATTCCTTTATATATATTTGAAAAATAACTCATTTTAGTAGTATTTCATTTATTAAATTGTCCAGTTCAGCCATATGATTATTGCCATCAGCATTAAATTCATCAAATTTAAAGGCAATAAATATTTCCATTCGAGGGTCAATAATTGATCGACTCTTAACCTTGGAAAAGTCCATCTGAACCACATCATCAAAAAGATAAGACCTGCAACTTTAATGATGAACCAAAGAACTTCAGGAAACCAGGTAATATTGTCTGTAATTCCAAAAGGAGATAGCCAGCCTCCAAAAAATAATACCACGGCAATGGATGCAATGATAAACATGTTTATAAATTCGGCCAGGAAGAAATAGGCGAATTTCATTCCCGAGTATTCGGTATGAAAACCGGCTCCCAATTCCGATTCAGCTTCCACCAAATCAAATGGCGCTCTGTTGGTTTCCGCAGTTCCTGCAATCATAAAAATCATAAAGGCAATAATTGATGGAACATGGCCTTGTAAAATAAGCCATCCTCCGGTGCGTTGCGCTTCCACAATTTCTGAAAGTTGTAACGAGCCTGTTAACAATACCATTGTTAAAATGGAAAGTCCAACCGATAATTCATAACTGATGGTTTGCAAACCACTTCTCATGGCACCAATTAAGGCATATTTGTTATTGCTCGACCATCCGGCCAACAAAATTCCGATAACGCCAATTGATGATATGGCAATAAGGAAAAAGACCCCAATATTGATGTCGAAGGCCTGAAATTGCTTTGAAAACGGAAAAACGGCCATAGCCATTAATGCGGAAACAATGACAAAATAAGGCGCTAAATTGTATAAAAATTTATCGATTTTATTGTTGCTTGTCAATTCCTTGGAAACCAGTTTTAAAGCATCGGCCATCGTTTGTAAAAGTCCCCAGGGTCCAACCCTGTTTGGACCGATACGCAATTGAAACCATGCGGCAACTTTACGTTCGAAAAGCACTAAATACAAACCTGCTACAGCAAACAACGCCAGGTAAGCAACTGCAATTACAACCATGATGGTGTAACTTGCCGCTGTTTCGGGCATTATTGAATAAAACCAATCTGAGATTGTTTTTGTGATGTTTAACGGAATAATCATTTGTGTAAAATTCATGAGTCTTTGATTAACGGTCTATATCAGGAATTACAAAATCAAAAGAAGCCATTGTAGCCACTAAATCAGCGATCATTACGTCTTTTGAAATGTGATTTAAGATAGATAAATTGGAAAATCCTGGCGAGCGGAATTTTACGCGATAGGGATTTTTGTTTCCGGTACTGTTGATGTAAACGCCAAGTTCACCTCTTGCTGTTTCAACACGTTGGTAAAATTCACCTTTTGGCAATTTGATCACTGCTTTTGTGGCTGTTTTCGTTTCACCTTCAGGAATGTTGTCAATTAATTGTTCGATGATGGAAACAGATTCCCATAATTCTTCCATTCTTACCTGATAACGTGCGAAAGTATCACCTTCAGTAAATAAAACTTCCTTAAAGTCAACACGGTCGTAAGCACTGTATGGATGGTGTTTTCTTACATCGCTTGAAAATCCTGAACCTCTTGCAACCGGTCCTGAAACCCCAAATGAAATAGCGTCTTCTCTTGTAATGATGCCAACGCCTTTGGTTCTTTTTTGAAAAATCACATTGCCGGTCAGTAAAAGATTGTATTCCGGAATCTTGGTTTTGAAATGTGTGATAAAATCTTTGGTGCGTTGTACAAAATTAGGATGAATATCGAACATCAAACCGCCCGGTATATTGTAATTCATGGTCAAACGCGCGCCACAGGTTTCTTCAAAAATATCATTGATCATTTCGCGATCCCTGAAAGCATAAAAATAGGTGGTTAATGCACCTAAATCCATTCCCATAACGCCCCACCATAAGCAGTGAGAAGCAATACGGGTTAACTCTGCTATAATAGTTCTGATCACTTTAACCCTGTCGGAAACTTCAATTTCAAGTCCTTTTTCAACGGTTAAACAAACTGCTTCATTATTAATGTGAGACGACAAATAATCCATTCTGTCTGTTAAATGAACGATTTGCTGGTAACTGTCGCGTTCACACATTTTTTCGATAGAACGGTGGATGTAACCCAAATCTGGTTCCACATTTTTTATGATCTCGCCGTCAATGGTTAAAATTAATCGTAAAACCCCATGAGCTGCCGGGTGTTGCGGTCCCATGTTAATAAAATACTCTTCAGTTTTTATTTTATTTTGTAGTTGTTGGTCAGTCATTATAAGGCTATTTAATAATCATATTTGCTTCATCAACATAATCTTTTCGCAACGGAAAACCTTCCCACTCAGGCGTTAAAAACAGGCGTCTCAGTTTTGGATGGTTGTTGAA
>DATIRG010000210.1:0-2438 GCA_035470005.1 Lutibacter sp.
TTTGCTCACCACATTCATCAAAGTCGATTTTCCCACGTTGGTGTATCCCACCAAAGCAACTCGCACCATTTTTCCGCGGTTTTTTCGGTCACCAAATCATCCGATTCAATAGTTTGGTGCGTGAACGCATCAATTTTGTTAAAAACAATAATGGTAGGCTTGTCGGCACTTCCAATTTCGGACAGCGTTTTATTTACGGAAGCCATATGATCTTCAAAATTCGGATGGGAAATATCCACCACGTGAAGCAGCAAATCAGCTTCTCGAACCTCATCCAAGGTAGATTTAAAAGATTCAATTAACTGTGTAGGCAATTTTCTGATAAAGCCAACAGTATCTGTCAACAAAAACGGAAGATTTTTAATCACCACTTTTCTTACGGTCGTGTCCAGGGTTGCAAATAATTTATTTTCGGCAAAAACATCGCTTTTGCTCACCACATTCATCAAAGTCGATTTTCCCACGTTGGTGTATCCCACCAAAGCAACTCGCACCATTTTTCCGCGGTTTTTTCGTTGAACGGCCATTTGTTTGTCAACGATCTCCAGCTTTTTTTTCAGCAGAGAAATTTTGTCCCTGATAATTCGTCGGTCGGTTTCAATCTCCGTTTCACCCGGACCACGCAATCCAATTCCCCCTTTTTGACGCTCCAAGTGGGTCCAAAGTCGGGTAAGGCGCGGCAATAAATATTGGCATTGTGCCAGTTCAACTTGCGTTCTGGCATAACTTGTTTGTGCTCTTGCCGCAAAAATATCTAGAATTAGGTTAGTTCTGTCCAGCACTTTGATGTTCAACACTTTTTCAATATTTCGCAGTTGGGAAGATTTTAATTCATCATCAAAAATAACCGTCCCAATATTGTTGGCTTCAATATACTGACGCACATCCTCCAATTTACCGGTTCCTATAAACGTTTTTGGATTGGGGGTATCTAACTTCTGGACAAATCTTTTTACCGCTGTTCCGCCTGCGGTAAGCGTTAAAAATTCGAGTTCATCCAAATATTCATTGCATTTCTCTTCATTTTGATATTGCGTAATCAATCCTATCAAAACAACTTTTTCCGTATTGTCCTCTATAATTTCAGTCATAATCAAAATAGCCGGAAGCTATATTTATGTTAAAAAAATTGATGCAAAAAAATTTTCTGCCAATTTTATGTCTTTTTGTTTAATATGCAAAGATACAAATTACCAAGTTCAATTTTGATTTTGTGCCGCGGCCTTTTATTTAAATTGATTGCCGGTTTCAACAAGAAAAAGCAATCGGAAATCCTAAATTTAATCCAACTTCTCGTCCAATCAAATTTTATTGTAATTTGCGGCCGGTTTTTATGAGACAAAATCCTTAAAAACCAAAGAAACTTTATATAGAAGAAAATCTATGAAAACATTTTCAGTAAAGGAAATCAACCAGCTTTTAAAAGGCACTTTGGTTGGAGATACCAACCATCAAATAAGCGGACCGGAACAATTGGAAAAAGCCGGCAAAAACCATATTTCATTTATAGGAAGCAAAAAATACGTGCGTTTGTGGGAAACCTCCAAAGCCTGTGCTGCCATTGTGAATGAAGACCTAGACTTTAAACCCGGCGAAAATCGCGCCTTGATTAAAGTTAAAAATGCCGATTTGGCGATGGCCCGATTGCTGGAAGTTTTCAGTCCGAGCCCTCCAGTTTTTGAGGAAGAAATTCACGCAACTGCGGTTGTTCATGCTACAGCGACTATTGGCAAAAACTGCAAAATTGGGGCAAACTGTTATGTTGGAAAAAACGTGGTGTTGGGCGACGAGGTTGTTTTGTATCCAAATGTGACCATTTTTGATGAAACCAGCATTGGAAACGGAACGGTGATTTGGTCGGGAACGGTAATTCGGGAACGTTGTGAAGTAGGCAGTTTTTGCATTTTTCATCTCAACGTGAGCATTGGCGGGGACGGATTTGGCTATTGTGCCAGTGAAGATGGCAGGGGTTTGGTGAAAATTCCGCACATTGGCAATGTGGTGATTGGAAATTATGTGGAGATAGGCTCAAATTCTTCCGTGGATCGCGGCAAGTTTAGCGCAACACAAATTGGAGACGGCTGTAAAATTGACAATCTTGTGCAAATAGCGCACAACAGCGTTATGGGACGCTCTTGCATTATGGCCGGCCACAGTGGTTTGGCAGGTTCTGTTACGCTTGGTGACGGCGTTGTTATTGGCGGAAGCGCTTCTATTAAAGACCACGTTACAGTCCATTCTGGCGCAGTGGTGGCAGGTGGTTCTGGTGTGATGAATGATGTTGAAGCGGGCAAAACGGTGTTGGGCTATCCGGCGCAGGATTCAAGAGAAATGTTGAAACAATGGGCTGCTTTGCGCAGGCTAGTAAAGTAGAAAAAACAAGACGGCTTCTGAAAAAAGCAGCTTTAAATATTATTATAAATACAAAAAAAATTGCA
>DATIRG010000211.1:0-4167 GCA_035470005.1 Lutibacter sp.
ATCGAATTGTCAAAAGGTTCTTTTGAAACCACTTTTATGATGCTTCCCAATTGAATTTGCAGTTTGTCTAAAAATTTCAAAAAGGGATCGGAAGAATCTTTAATGCCAATAACAACAATGGATTCGCCATTTTCTAAGGAAGAAAGCATCATATTTTTATGATGTTCAATATTGCCATTCTTGTCGGGAATAGGATCTCCGTGCGGATCGTGCGTTGGAAATTCCAAAAACGCTTCCAACTTATCAATTAATGTTTCAGATTTGATATGCTCCAACTGTTCTGCCAATTCGTGAACTTCGTCCCAATTGTAATCGAGTTTATTTACCAAGAACACTTCCCACAATCGGTGCTTTCTAACAATTTCCACGGCAATTTTCCGCCCAATTTCAGTTAAAGAAACGCCTTGATATTTTTTATAATGAACCAAATCTTTATCGGCCAGTTTTTGAATCATATCTGTAACAGAAGACGCTTTTGTGTTCAATTCCTCCGAAATTAGCGTGGTGCTTACCTTGTTGGAATTGGCATATGCCAAGCTGTAAATGGCTTTTAAGTAATTTTCTTCTGTTTGCGATAATGACATAAAAATTATATTTAGGCAAATATAATAAAAAGTTTAGACAAGTCTAAAAATAAAATCAGGTTTTTGAAAAACGCTTATTTTAAACAATATAAATTATTGGGTTTTACCCTAAATAAATTTTAAAGCTATATTTTTGATTTTAAATTTCGAATTCATGAACATTGTAATTTACGGAACAGGCGGTGTTGGCGGTTATTTTGGAGCCCGATTGGCGCAAGCCGGGAATACCGTAACTTTTATTGCACGCGGAAAACATTTGGAAGCCATTCAAAAAAACGGGTTGAAGCTGATAAGTCCGAAAGGTGATTATTTGGTTTTTCCTGCAAATGCAACTGAGAATATTGCTGAAGTTACCAATATCGATTTGATTTTGGTTTGCGTAAAAACATGGCAACTGGAAGCTGCAGCCAAAGAAATTAATCAGGTTTTAAAAGAAAAAACGATGGTTATCTCGTTGCTGAATGGTGTAAATAATGCGGAAGTTTTGGGAGCAGTTATCGATAAAAAACATTTATTGGGCGGATTGTGTAAAGTGGTGAGTAAAATTGAAGATTTTGGCGTCATTAATCATCTTTCATTTGAACCGACCATTGTGTTTGGAGAATTAAACAACGAGAAAACCGAACGTGCATTATTGCTGGAAAAACTATTTTTAAATGCCGGCATCACCACAAAATTGGCGGAGAATATTCAAGTGGAAATATGGTCCAAGTTTTTATTTATTTCAACAATCAGCGCTATTGGCGCTTTAACCAGAGCCACTGTTGGCGAAATAATGGCCTCGTCTCAACTCAAAAAAATGATGCGCGAAATTGCTGATGAAATTGTGGCTGTAGCAAAAGCAAAAGGCATTTATTTATCGGAAATCCTTGTTGAAAAGCAATTTGAGATGATAGCATCCCAACCGTACAACACAACTTCATCACTGCAACGTGATATGATGGAAGGAAAACCATCAGAATTGGAAGCGCAAACCGGCACAATAGTAAAAATGGGTATTGAGTTGGGAGTTCCAACACCAGTTAACGATTTTATTTATTATTGTTTGCTTCCGCAGGAAAATAAAGCGAGAAGTCAGAAGACGATATTAAACTGAAAGACACTTTTAACCGCAAATAACGCAAAGAAAATACGCAAAGAGCTCCAGATAAAAATTTTGAACTTTAAAATAAGCCTGCGTTAGCGATAGCAGCGATATCCTTTTTTGTAATGGAATGGAAAAAAAGATTTAGCGAATAGCGCGACCTGAAAGGGAACGCCGAACAAAACTATTAAATTAGCGGTATTTTTGATTTTTTGCTGATTAAATAAACCCCCGCAATCACCAACAAACAGCTGAAAATTTTGACAAAACCAATGTCTTGTGCATATTCATCAAAATTTAAGACAAAAGCATAAATGGCGACCATAATAAAACTGACCACGGGCTGCAAATAAATATAACTTCCGGTGACCGATGGCGCCACTTTGCTTAACGCATAAATATTAAACAGGTAGGTTAAAAAGGTAGTTCCAAGCACCACAAACGCTATTGTTAGATAGGTATGCGTTGTAAAAGCTGCAAAATCTGTACTTATGAAATCGTTGATGCCTACGGGAAACATAAACAGAAATCCGAATAAAAATGCCCAGCTCACGATGGTTATCGGGTTGTATTTTTTCATTAAAGGTTTCACCAAAACCAAATAAAGTGCATACGAGCAGGCATTGATAAAAACAAATATATTTCCTAAAATTGAACTGGTTCCGCCGGCTTTTTTGCCATATAAAATTAAAATAACGGCGCCGGTTGCGCCAAGCGTGATGCCAATAAGTTTAATCAGCGTTATTCTTTCTTTCAGAATAAAAGCGCTAAAAACCAGCACCATTACGGGAACTGCGGTAATAATAATAGACGCGTCAATTGGTGAAGTTAAACTTAAGCCGTTAAAAAAAAATAGCTGATTGGCGGCAACACCCAGCAAACCGCATAGAATGAGCAACGGGAAATCTTTTTTGTCGATTTTTTCTTTGATAAACGATTTGATCATCCAAAACAGCAATCCTGCCCCCAAAATTCTTAGAAAAACAAATGCGGAAGGTCCAATTTTATTAGGCATCACACCTTTGGCCACAATATGGTTGATTCCATAAATAATGTTGGCGCCAAGCAAGGCCAAATGCGCTTTGTAGTTGGATTTGTTCATTTGCTTTTATTGAATGAAAGTTGAAATTTAACTATTTTCCAGAAAATATACTGGTACTATTTAATCATTTAATCCTATTTAAAATCCGGGGCGATTTATTCAAAACAAACATTTTACAGTTTTCTAGATAAAACGTAACTTCGCATCTTTAGAAATGGAATAGCAGCATGGAATATAATTTTAGAAAGATAGAAGCCGACTGGCAAAAGTATTGGGCAGAAAACCAAACGTTTAAAGCCGAAAATAATTCAACCAAACCAAAATATTACGTATTGGATATGTTTCCGTATCCGTCGGGTGCCGGTTTGCACGTTGGTCATCCGCTTGGCTACATCGCTTCCGATATTTATGCGCGCTACAAACGCCACAAAGGTTTTAATGTTTTGCATCCGCAAGGTTACGATTCTTTCGGATTGCCGGCCGAGCAATATGCCATTCAAACAGGTCAACATCCTGCAATTACCACAGAAGAAAATATCAAAACCTACCGAAAACAATTGGATCAAATCGGATTTTCATTCGACTGGTCGCGGGAAGTCCGCACTTCCGATCCCAATTATTACAAATGGACACAGTGGATTTTCATTCAACTGTTCAATTCCTGGTATCATAAAACTACTGATAAAGCGGAGGACATTTCAACCTTAATTTCCATATTTTCTACGGAAGGAAACAGCAAGGTAAAAGCTGCTTGCGATGATACTATCGAAAAATTTTCTGCGGATGAATGGAAAAATTTTTCCGAAGAAAAACAACAAAAAATATTGTTGCAATACCGATTGACTTTCTTGTCGGAAACCGAAGTAAACTGGTGTCCGGGCTTGGGAACGGTATTGGCAAACGATGAAATTGTGAACGGCGTATCAGAACGCGGCGGCCATCAGGTTGTTCGTAAAAAAATGATGCAGTGGAGTATGAGAATCACCGCTTACGCACAACGATTGCTGGACGGATTGGCAAAAATAGACTGGCCGCAACCGCTAAAAGATTCACAAACTTATTGGATTGGCAAAAGTGAAGGTGCGATGGTCGAATTCAATATTCAAAATTCAACATTCAAAATTCCTGTTTTCACCACGCGTCCCGACACCATTTTCGGCGTAAGTTTTATGAATTTGGCACCTGAGCACGATTTGGTGCCTATGATTACCACGCCTGAACAAAAAACAGCAGTGGAAGCTTATATAAAATCGACTGCAAAACGCAGTGAATTGGAGCGTATGGCCGATGTGAAAACCATTTCTGGCGTATTTACCGGTGCATATGCATTGCATCCGTTTTCGGGAAAAAAGATCCCAATTTGGATTGGTGAGTATGTGTTGGCAGGTTATGGAACCGGTGCGGTGATGGCGGTTCCTTGCGGCGACCAGCGTGATTACGATTTTGCGAAACATTTC
>DATIRG010000212.1:0-3483 GCA_035470005.1 Lutibacter sp.
TTTCAGGAAACCATCGACCTTAAAATCGAGAACCGAAAAAACAATACCGATTATAAAACGCCAAATTATTTTATTTTTGTGGAACATCCGCACGTGTACACCTTGGGCAAAAGCGGCGATATGAATAATTTGTTGCTGAACGAAACCCAACTAACCGAAAAAGGTGCCACATTTTATAAAATAAATCGCGGTGGCGACATCACCTATCATGGTCCCGGACAACTGGTTGGCTATCCGATTTTGGATCTGGACAATTTTTTTACCGATATTCACAAATACCTGCGATTTTTGGAAGAGGTGATTATTTTAACATTGGATGAATACGGCATAAAAGCCGGCCGAAGCGCAGGCGAAACCGGAGTTTGGCTTGGCGTAGGAACGCCTTTTGCACGTAAAATTTGCGCTTTGGGCGTGCGAACCAGCCGTTGGGTAACTATGCACGGTTTTGCATTAAATGTAAACACCAATTTGGGCTATTTCGATAATATTATTCCCTGCGGAATTAAAGGAAAATCCGTAACTTCTATGGAAGCCGAATTGAATGCGAAAATTCCTATGGATGAAGTGAAAGCGAAGATTTTAAAGCATTTCTCCACGTTGTTTGAAGCGGAATTTGAAGAATTTAGAAGTTAAGAATTACGATTTACGTCACGATAGCTATCGGGATTAAAATTTTGGATTTTGGATATTATATGAGGTTTATTAAAACCGCCAACTGATATCTGATAACCGACAAAAATTTATTCCTCCTCATTAAAAAACACCTTATAAAACATCATTTTTTTGTCTTCATCATAGCCTTTTTCCAGATATTCGCTGGATGCTTCAGGCGCGTCGATATCGAGTTTTATCACTATGTTGGTGTCTAATTTAATTTCGGTTTTAATTTTTTGCTTTTGCTTTTTGAACACCGCTTCAGAAACCGTAAACTGATTCCGCACCAACACATCATTCAACGTTTCATATTGCTTTTTATAGTCGTCGAACTTCGACTTTTGTTCCTCGTTTTCTTCAAAAATATTTTCCTTGAAATCGTCGATATTCACCAACTCATTCGTTTTAAAAAAGTCGACCGCACGCGCTAAAAAGGTATTTTTTTCCTGAATTCCCAGCTCTTCCTTGATGATATCTACAGAAAATTCCTTGCACATTTCCAAATAATTTTTGGTGTGCTGATTGTTGTCGTCGGCATATTTTATGTTCAAAAAGTTTTGAATCCAATACAGTGAGTCGTAATTATTGGTGTCAACACTCAAAACCACTTTTCCTTCCGAGTCGGTTGTGTTGATAATTAAACAGCCTTTATCCAGTTTTTTAGTACTGATTCCTTTTTGCACATACACGTCCAAACTGTTGTTTTCCATATGGGTTTGGAAGAAATCGAGCTTGTTTTCAATCTTAAAAATCCCCAACGCCTGCGTAATCACTTCCTTATATTCCACATCTTCAAACAGTGCCACAATCACATCGCCGGTTTTAATTTGCGCCGAATTTGATTGCTCGTACAAGTGATTCACAATATGCCGTGAAACTTCAATAAACGATTCCGCATCTTTAAAAACCTGGGTTGCATAGCTGTTAATTTCGTTCAACTCAATGCTTGCGTGGTGGTTAAAACGATAACTTTCCGTTACGGCGCCAAAAGGTTTCAGCAAAAAAGGCTTCATCAATTCATAACTTTCCTCATCAAAAGTAATGGCGCTTTCAGAAAAAATATTGGTGGCGCTGTTAAACTTATTCCCAACTTTATGAATAATTAATTTTGAAATTGCGGCTCGGGTTCTTTTAATCATCTGTTCGTTTTTAACAAGGGCAAATGTATCATTTTAATGGTAATTTTTTGGAGGAATTTCAAAAACACAGGTGTTAAAATTAGTTATTTGGGCGTTCCCCTATCGGGTCGGGCTTTCACTACTCGCTTCCCGTAAAAACGGATAAGCTCAAACAAACCGTTCAATCCCTAACGCAGCTCGCACTAAAAATGAATATCTCAATTAATACCTGAAAAATCTGCGCGAATCTTTACTACAAAGTTAATTTCAATTGCTCCGGCAGCAATCTGAAAGTTTTTCGGTGATAATCGGTGATGCCAAATTCCCTGATGGCGTTACGGTGAAAAAGTGTTGGGTAGCCTTTATTTTGTTTCCAGTTGTAATTGGGAAATTCAAGATCCAGCTGTTGCATAAAATCGTCCCGGTACGTTTTTGCCAAAACCGAAGCTGCCGCAATACTCATAAATTTGGCATCGCCTTTTACAACGGTAGTGTGCGGAATATTTTTATACGGCTTAAATTTATTTCCGTCAACAATAATATGTTCAGGTTCAATCGCCAGTTTTTCAATGGCCAAATGCATCGCCAAAATAGATGCCTGTAAAATATTGATTTCATCAATTTTCGCTTCAAAAACATAAGAAACGCCAAAAGAAATGGCATATTTTTCGATAAACGGCCGCAATATTTCGCGCTGTTTCTCCGTCAATTGCTTGGAATCGTTTAACAAAGGATGGTGAAAATCGGCAGGTAACAACACCGCGGCAGCCACAACCGGACCGGCCAAACAGCCTCTGCCCGCTTCGTCGGTTCCTGCTTCAACCGTGTTTTTTAAAAACCATTTTTTAAGGGCCATAAACTAAATTGAATGAATAATTAATGATGGACAATTAAAAATTCATCATCCAAAATTTATAATTTTTTGCAACGTACGCAATTCACAAAATTAGCGTTAATTCCTTTGGAGAAATCCATAAATTTACTTTTATTAATTTGCTTCAAATAATTTACCTTTGTTGCTTTAAATATTTTATGAAAAAATTATTCACCGTATTATTTTTTGGATTTTATTTGATGACCGTTGATGCTCAGATTATGAGACAGCAAGAAGGCGGCGGCGTATTTAAATCTGACAGCACCACGTTTAAAAATGAAGTGCAAATTAAACTCAGCGGTGAAACCAAATATACCGATTACAAAATAATCTCCATAAACAACGATACAACCCTTGTTGACACTACGTTAACCATCGCTAAAGATTATAAATTTAATTATATCAGAAAAGACAATTTTGAATTGTTGCCTTTTGCCAATCAGGGACAGACCTATAACAAACTGGGCTATAATTTTAATGACAATTCGCTGTTTCCAACCATTGGCGCAACTGCAAAACACTACAATTATTACCAAGTTGAAGATGTGTATTATTACGATGTTCCAACGCCAACTTCCGAATTTATGTACAGAACCGGAATGGAGCAAGGACAGGTTTTAGATGGATTTTTGACCATGAACACTTCACGCCAATTTAATTTTTCTATTGCTTATAAAGGATTGCGCTCCTTAGGCAAATACCGAAATTCCTTGGCAAGCCACGGGAATTTCAGGACATCCGTCAATTATCAGTCGAAAAATAAATTCTATTCCCTGAAAGCGCATTATATGTCGTTCGACTTGTTGAACAACGAAAATGGCGGATTGACAGAAGCTT
>DATIRG010000213.1:0-3107 GCA_035470005.1 Lutibacter sp.
TAAATGGTGACATGGTCTTCAACGGTGGGATGGCGTTTGGTGTCTTTCAAATTTTTATCTACCTGCAAAGCGCCCAGGGTAACACCCTGATAAATTTTTACATGGTTTTTAATCACGCAGGTTTCGCCAATAACAGTTCCGGTGGCGTGGTCAATAAAAAAGCTTTTGCCAATTTGTGCGCCCGGATGAATGTCGGTCCCCGTTTTGCTGTGCGCATATTCACTCATCAACCTTGGAATTAAAGGGGTTTTCAACAAAAAAAGTTCGTGGCTGAAGCGGTAAATCGCGATGGCGTAAAAGCCGGGATAGGCCAAATAAATTTCTTCAAGGTTGTTTGAAGCCGGATCATTTTCATAGAGTTCCAGGGCATCCAGATTTAAATTCTCTAAAATTTCGGGCAATTTGGATAAGAAACTATCCCAGATTTCTTTGCACGAACCATCCTGAACCAGACAAGCCAGTTTGTAGACTTCTTTGAAATCGATTTCAAGCTGTTCAATATTTTTTGAAACGCAGGCTTTTGCGTCAAACAAGGTATAAAACAGGTTGTCCGTGAATTTTTCGGTTTGGTGTTTCAGACTGAAATCTAGATGGGGCCTGTTTTTGTTTGAGATAATTTGCTGAATAATTTCTTCTGTTGTCATAGGTTGGTTTGACGGTTAATTTTAAACATACTTACCAATGTTTGTAAACTTCTTCAAAAGGAATCCGGAAACGTTCTCCGTAAACGCCTTCAGGTTTTCTGATGCCGCAGGAAATCACCATATTAATCTCGCTGCTTAAAGACAAGTTCAATATTTTTTTTATCCGAAGGGTGTCTGATCCTTCCATCGGACAGGTGTCGTAACCTTCGGCGGCCATACCCAACATAAAGGTTTGTGCCGCCAGCGCCGCACTTTTATGGGCCACAATGCGCATATCCGATTGTCGAAGCTGTCGATAGGTTGGCCTGAAAATTCCGGTTACCCATGAGATAAGAAATTTCAGATAGCCAAACAAGCCAAGGAACTCTCCATATACAAAAGGCATCAGTTTTCCGTAATAATTGCGGGCGAATTTTTCCCGGGAACTTTGTTTTTCTTTCGGGTTCTTTGCAAACAGTTGCTGAATATTGTTGAGGTTGCTTTTGGCGCGGAGTTTCCACAAATCCTTCCGAACCACCACCACAACCAGTTGTTTTGCAGTGGTTGCGGCAGGCTGTCCCAAACAGGCAACGGCCAGTTTTTTTATCAAATCTTCTGAAGTCACATGGTGAAATTCCCACAACTGCATATTGCTGCTGTTGGGCGCCAAAGTGGCTTGCTGAATGCATTTCTTTACAATGTCATCCTCAATTTCCCTGGATTCATCATAGACCCTGACCGACCGACGGTAGTTGAGTGCATCAATAAAACGTTCATGTTTTTCCATAGCGCAAAATTAAACAATAAAAGCCCACTAACCCCCAAAGGGGGAATTAATGATGAAAGGCCAAAGTTGAAAGTAAAAAGGAAAAAACGCACAACCGACAACCCACAACTTTAAATTATTGTTGACTGCCCTAAATCTATATTGTGTTTGTTGTAAAACGTGTTATCATCATCCAAAATAAAATCGCTGATAAAATTGCCGACACTGGTGGTCGAAAAATGGTTGGTGGCATTTAAATCGGGTGTGGAGATGTTGAGTTCAACCGATTTTTCAACGGCAACCCGAATGTTTTCTGCTTCATCATACAGCTTAAAATAATCCAGTAACATGGCTGCAGCCAAGATGGCCGCCAGTGGATTGGCGATATTTTTACCTTTCAATTCAGGATAATAGCCGTGAACCGGCTCAAACAATGCGTGATGTTCCCCAACAGATGCGGAAGCCAGCAGGCCGACAGAACCCGAAATAACGCTGGCCTCATCGGTTAAAATGTCGCCGAACATATTTTCGGTTAAGATAACGTCGAATTGTTTTGGGTTTAAAATAAGTTGCGTTGCGGCGTGGTCAACAAATAAAAATTCCACTTTTACGTCGGGATAAGCTTTTGAAATTTCCAGAATTCTTTTGCGCCAGAGACGCGATGTTTCCAGTACATTGGCCTTGTCAACCAAAGTCAGTTTTTTTCTTCTGATGTGCGCTGCCTTAAAGGCCAGATGGGCGATTCTGTCAATTTCTTCGGAAGTATAGGTACAATTGTCGGAAGCGGTATTCCCGTCTTCGCTTAATTTTTTCTCCCCGTAATAGATACCGCTGGTCAGTTCCCGATAAATTACAAAATCGGCACCTTTAATCACCTCTTTCTTTAAATTTGATCGGTGAATTAAGGAATTGTAGGTAATTAATGGGTGAATATTGGCGAACAATCCCAGGCTTTTTCGGAGTTTGATCAAGCCCTGTTCCGGACGAATTTTTGCATTCGGATTGCTGTCGTATTTTGGGTCGCCAACGGTTCCGAATAAAATGGCATCGGAATTGGCACAAATTTTTAGGGTTTCCTCAGGCAGCGGATCACCATATTCTTCAATGGCTTTGGCGCCAACAAGGGCTTTTTCAAAATCGAACCTGTGGTCATATTTTTCGGCAATCGCATTTAAAACTTTGATGGCTTGCTGGGTGACTTCAGGACCAATTCCATCACCCGAAAGCACGGCTATTTTTATTTTCATGGGTCGTATTTCATTTTTTATGGGTCATCATGGAAACACCTTCCATGACCTGATAAATCATCACGTTAAAATAATAATTATTTTGTTATGGACGATTGTTGGTGGGTTTTTATTTAAATTTTAACAAAAAATTAAATAGCGATACTTGTTTTATGAATGTGGTTCAATTCCATCAAGTGATGAAGGTCGTTGTCATTCACTTCTTTATGATGGTCGGCAAATTGCAGAAACTGCGGATAAATATCGTCCAGTTCATCTTTGGTAAGGTCGTAACCCACATTTTTTGATCGGTAGGCCAGGGCTGCCCTGCCGCTTCTGGCGGTTAAGATGATGGAAGATTCATTGACGCCAACATCGGCCGGATTGATAATTTCGTAGGTTTCCCTGTTTTTGATCACGCCGTCCTGATGGATTCCCGAACTGTGGGCAAACGCATTTTCACCAATAATGGCTTTGTTTGGCTGTACAATC
>DATIRG010000214.1:0-3005 GCA_035470005.1 Lutibacter sp.
TTTTGGCACAGATGCAAAAGGTTATTTGGTTGGCGCCCAATTATCGTGGAATGTGTTCGACGGTTATAAACGCATCGGTAAAATTCAAAAAAGCAAAGCGGAACTCGATAAAGCAGAAATTAGTTTGGATCAATATAAAAATCAGAGCAATTTAGATTATAATATGGCAAAACGCCAGCTTAAAGATGCCGAAAATAAATTGATCCTCACAAGTTTGGCTTCAGAACAATCAAAAGAAGCGTTGAGAATAAGAACAAACAGGTTTGAACAAGGTTTGGAAAAAACTTCCGATTTGTTGATTTCTGAAACACAATATATGCAAAAACAGCTTGAATATTTACAAACTGTTTTTAACTACAATTTCACAAAAGCTTACGTAGCATTTTTAACCAAATAAGTCGGTAAACGGCAAAAAATAAAACCATTCTTAAAAATTTAAAGTCAATGAAAAAAATCACAACAATATTCGCAATTTCAGCCTTAATTTTAACGGCAAGTTGCGGCAATGATAAAGCAGCACAAAAAGAATCTGCACCAGCAATCGCAGTAACAGTGAGCACGCCATCGGCAGAAGGAAGCAGTTTTTTATCGGCAAGCGGTAAAATTGAAGCCGTGCAAAACGCCAACCTAAGCACCCGAATGATGGGTTATGTTACCGAAACTTATGTAAATGTAGGCGATAAAGTTTCCAAAGGACAATTGTTGCTGCGCATTAACAGTGCCGACATTTCGGCCCAAAGCGCTCAAGTGACCGCCTCAATTACAGAAGCAAAAGCCGCTTTTAAAAATGCGGAAAAAGATTACAATCGTTTTAAAGCATTGTACGCACAAAGCAGCGTTTCCCAAAAAGAAATGGACGATATCACTGCCAATTATGAAATGGCAAAAGCGCGATTGGAAGGTGCCACCCAAATGAAAAATCAGGTAAATGCGCAACTCTCCTACTCCAATATTTCAGCGCCTTTTAGTGGCGTTGTCACCGGAAAATTTATCAACAAAGGCGATATGGCAAATCCGGGAATGCCTTTGATCAGCATAGAAACGCCAGGCAATTTTCAAGTAACGGCTTTGGTGCCAGAATCTGAAATTATGAAAATTAAGGATGGAACAACTGTCAATGTTGTGGTAAAATCTACCAATGAACTATTAAAAGGCACCGTTACTGAAGTGAGTACTTCGGCAAAAAACACAGGCGGACAATATTTGGTGAAAGTGGTTTTAGACAAAACCGATGCAAAATTATTATCGGGTATGTATACTTCCGTACAATTTCCTATTGAAAAATCAACGAAATCAAACCTGATTTTAGTTCCTGAAAGCGCTTTGGTAAAACAAGGACAATTAACCGGTATTTACGCGATTGGAAATGAAAATGTCGCTATTTTAAGATGGTTAAGAACCGGTAAAACCTATGGCGAAAATGTTGAAGTATTATCGGGACTTGCTGCAGATGAGCAATTTATTGTTTCTGCCGAAGGAAAATTATTCAACGGAGCGAAAGTGAGTGTTCAGTAAACAGTTTACAACTGTAATCAATACCCGCGTGAGGGATTGAGGCGGTATCCTTTTGTGAAGCGCAGCGGAACAAAAGATATAGCCAAAAGCCCGACCCGAGAGGGACACGCCCACCGAAAAGGCGGGCAGGCCCAAATAAATAATAGTAAAAAATCAGTAATCAGTTTTCAGTAATAAAAACTTTTAAACTTTAAACACATAAAAATGCAAGAAGGAATTTCAGGTAAAATAGCCAACATATTCATCAATTCTAAGCTGACCATTTTGTTGATGGTGGCGTTGATGGCGATTGGCATATATAGTTCATTTCTTATTCCTAGGGAAGAAGAACCGCAAATTATTGTTCCTATGGCCGATGTTTTGGTTGGTTATCCGGGGGCAAGTCCAACAGAGGTTGAAAGCCGAGTGATTAAGCCGTTGGAAAAAATTATTTCCGACATCAAGGGCGTGCAACACGTGCACAGTATTGCGATGAACGGACAATCAATGATTATTGTGCAATTTTATGTGGGCGAAGACACGGAGCGCTCGTACGTGAAATTGTAGGATGAATTGATGCGCCACCAAGGAATGTTTCCTCCGGGCGTAACGCAGCCTTTGGTAAAAACCCGCTCGATTGATGATGTTCCTATGCTGGGACTGACTTTTTGGAGTGATACGTATAACGATTTTCAAATTCGCCAGATAGCGGAAGAAGTGACATCTGAAATAGAAAAAGTTAAAGATGTCTCCATCACCAAAGTCATCGGCGGAAGAAATCGTCAGCTGAAAGTGGTGCTGGACAAAGATAAAATGGCCGAAAACGGTATTGATGCGTTGGGAATTATGCAAATGATTCAAGCCAACAACAGCAGCTCACAATCCGGAAGTTTTGTTCAAAATGACCAGGAATATTTGATTACCACCGGGAAATTTTTAACCTCATCAGAAGATGTGGAAAATTTGGTGGTTGGCGTTAACAATAATATGCCCGTTTATTTAAAGCAGGTTGCGACGATACAAGACGGTCCGGAAAAACCGAACAGTTATGTGTCTTTTGGTTATGGAAAAAATAACGAAAAATACACTTCAAATTCGGGCGAATACAATGCTGTTACACTATCAATCGCAAAAGTAAAAGGCGCCGATGCGATGAAAATTTCGGAAAAGATTTTGGACAGGGTTGAAAACTTAAAACAAACTATAATTCCGGCTGATGTTCACGTAGATGTTACCCGTAACTATGGGGAAACCGCATCACATAAAGTGGGCGAATTGTTGCTTCACTTAGGCGTAGCCATTTTGGCGGTTACCATTTTGGTGATGCTGGCGATGGGCTGGCGCGGCGGATTGGTGGTGTTTTTCTCTGTACCGCTTACGTTTGCCTTAACTTTATTCAGTTATTATTTGTTGGGCTATACCCTAAACCGAATTACCTTGTTTGCCTTGGTTTTTGTGGTGGGAATTGTGGTTGATGACAGTATTATTATTGCCGAAAATATGCACAGGCA
>DATIRG010000215.1:0-2726 GCA_035470005.1 Lutibacter sp.
CACATTCACGCCAACCGCTTTTAATTTTTCCACAAAATCATCAAACTCCTGCAACGCTTTAAATTGCACGGTTTCGGGTGTTAAACTTTCCAAAACTTTTTGATAATAGTTATTGACTGCCGTTTGTTCATTCATTCTGAAGGAAACCGGGCGAATCATTAAAATTGTATTTGTAATTTGTTGCATAATGTTAATCTCTAATTAATGGCAATGTTGTGCATCTTAATAATCCTTCTTGTTTTGATATTTCCGCGTAGGGTATTTCTTCAACCGTAAAACCTTGTTCCCGCAACCAATTGTTTAGTCGTGTAAAGTTTTTTTCTGAAACCACCACGTCATCCGATATTGAAAATATATTTGAAAACATCTGATACATTTCATCTTTTGTAATGTGAAATATATTTTCTTTTCCGAATAAATTTACCAGATAATTATAGTCATTTTCATCTCTAAAACCTTCTTTATGAATGATTGCTTTATTTTTTCCAACCGGCTGAAAGCAACAATCTAAATGAAGTGCGTTTTCTCTTGCATTTGTATTCGATTTCACCAAGTCAAATTCCTTTACAATTTTGTGGGGAAATAAATTTTTTATGAAATTGACACCCTTCATATTGGTGCGGGCCGTAATGTAATTTTTATAATCGTCGCCTTTATAAGTGCCAATAAAAATATGGTCATTCCAAAGCATCACATCACCACCTTCAAAATGAACATCATCAGAAGCCGTAATAATATTGTTGGGATCAATTTCGTCCAAAACATATTGAATGGCTTCTATTTCTTTTTCCCTGTCAGGTAAAATATTCGACTTAAAAAGCTTATCTTCAATAACAAAGGCAATATCTCTGGTAAATATCTGATTGTAATTTTCAAATACGTTTGGCCGGTACACTTTTACATTATATTTTTCAAACACCTTGTTAAAAGCTTCCATTTCAAACACCATATCCTTTTCAAGCGGATAAGTTCCGGCTATGATATGTTCCAATGATTTAGGATCATATGCCTCTGCTATTTTTGGCGTGGGCCCATTGCTGATTGCAGTGCCCAAAACCACAGACCGAAGTCGAGAAGTCTCATTGTGAACATTCAATTTTATCATATATTTTAATTTTACGTAAAAATAAAGAAACCCCATAACTTAATATGAGGTTTTTTTATAAATTTAAAAAAATTTGAAATTATCTTTCTTTAAATTCTTTAAATGGACGTAATGGCTCACCAACGTATAGTTGACGCGGACGGCCAATAGGTTCTCCGTTTTCACGCATTTCTTTCCATTGTGCAATCCATCCAGGTAAACGGCCTACAGCAAACATCACTGTAAACATTGCTACAGGTATTCCTAAAGCCCTGTAAATAATTCCTGAATAGAAATCTACGTTAGGATATAATTTACGTTCTGCAAAATATGGATCTTTTAGCGCTACTTCTTCTAAGTGTTTTGCAATTTTTAAAACAGGATCAGTTAAATTAAGATCAGCAAACAATTCATCGGCAGCTTTTTTAATAATTCTGGCTCTAGGATCAAAGTTTTTGTAAACCCTGTGTCCAAATCCCATCAAGCGGAAAGGATCATCTTTATCTTTTGCTCTGTTAATAAACTTTTCAACATCACCGCCGTCTTTTTGTATTTCCTCTAACATTGCCAATACAGCTTCGTTCGCGCCACCGTGAAGATGTCCCCACAAAGCAGAAACTCCAGCAGAAACTGATGCAAACAATCCTGCTCCGGAAGAACCTACCATACGTACAGTTGATGTTGAACAGTTCTGTTCGTGATCTTCATGCAAGATCAAAAGCTCATCAAGGGCTTTAACAGCGATTGGATTTATTACATACTTTTCCGTTGGCAATTTAAACATCAACTGCATAATATTTGATATGTAGTCCAATGAATTGTCGGAATAGTTTAATGGCAATCCGTTATTTCTTCTATGTGCCCAAGTTGCCAATACAGGAAATTTACCTAATATTTTAGTAACAGCATTGTACATATCTTCTTTTGAATTCACATTTACAACACCTGGATTAAAAGCGGTAAGGGCACTTGTTAAACTTGACAACATTCCCATTGGGTGTGTTGATTTTGGAAAACCTTCAACGATATCTTTCATTTCTTCGTTAACCATTGAATTTTTCTTGATATCAATCTTAAATTTTTCAAACTCTTCTTTTGAAGGAAGCTCACCAAATACAATTAAAAAAGCAACCTCCAAAAAGCAGGCTTTTTTAGTTAAATCCTCAATGGCATAACCTCTGTGTCTTAAAATTCCTTTTTCACCATCTAAAAAAGTTATTTTACTCGAGCATGAACCTGTGTTTTTATAACCAACGTCCAGGGTAATCAATCCTTGAGTTACAGACCTTAATGTTGAAATATCCATGGCAATTTCGTTTTCAGTTCCTGTGTAAACTGGAAATTCATATTTCTTGCCGTTTAATTCTAAAATCGCTTTGTTTGACATCGCTTATGTTTATATATTAATGTTATTAAATTATTTGTTGTTAATTAACACGAATCTAATGAATTTTGTAAGAAATTTATATGATTTAAGTCAATGTTTTGCTAAAAACGTATACATTGTTACATAACAAAAAAAAGCCGAGAAAATTCTCGGCTTTTTTGTTAAATAATTTAATATTCTTAAATCTTAAATGCTTTTTCTTGCGGATAGTAAGCAACGCTTCCTAACTCCTCTTCAATTCTTAATAATTGATTA
>DATIRG010000216.1:0-10329 GCA_035470005.1 Lutibacter sp.
AATGTGAAGTTTATGATTGAGGGTGAAGAAGAAATAGGTTCCGTAAGTTTGGCCTGGTTTGTTGAACGCAACCAGGAAAAATTGGCCAACGATATTATTTTAATTTCCGATACCGGGATGATTTCAAACTCACAGCCTTCAATAACCACAGGTTTGCGAGGATTGAGTTATGTTGAAGTTGAAGTTACCGGGCCAAACAGGGATTTACATTCAGGCTTGTATGGTGGCGCTGTGGCAAATCCGATCAATATTCTGGCAAAAATGATTGCTTCTTTACACGATGAAAATAACCGCGTTACCATTCCGGGATTTTATGACAAAGTAGCGGATTTATCAAAAGAAGAAAGAGCAGAAATGGCAAAAGCGCCGTTTTCATTGGACGATTATAAAAAAGCATTGGACATTGAAGAAATCTACGGTGAAAAAGGTTATACCACCAACGAACGAAATTCCATCCGGCCAACATTGGATGTGAACGGAATTTGGGGCGGCTATATCGGCGAAGGCGCAAAAACGGTGATTGCCAGCAAGGCTCACGCAAAAATTTCTATGCGTTTGGTGCCAAACCAAGATTGGCAGGAAATTACCGATTTGTTTAAAAATCACTTCGAAAAAATAGCGCCAAAATCGGTGAAAGTAAAAGTGAAACCGCATCACGGCGGACAAGGATATGTAACTCCAATTAACACGATTGGTTATAAAGCGGCAAGTAAAGCGTACCAGGAATCGTTTGGCGTTGCTCCTATTCCGCAACGTTCAGGAGGAAGTATTCCTATTGTGGCGCTTTTTGAAAAAGAACTGAAAAGTAAAACAATCTTAATGGGATTTGGACTGGACAGCGATGCCATCCATTCGCCTAATGAACATTTTGGTATTTTTAATTACCTTAAAGGCATTGAAACCATTCCGTTATTTTATAAATATTTTACGGAAATGTCTTAAAAAAAGAAGCCCAAATTTGTTTTGCAAATTTGGGCTTCTTTTTTTATTTAATTGTTTATTTTTTGTTCCGACTTCAGTCTTCCGTCTTCCAGCGCTTTAAGCCATTTTCTTTACAAACTTCGTCAAAATCACAATTTGAATGCCGTCCACCTTACCTTCAATATGCTCGGCATTGTCGTGGTCCAAAGAAATTCTTCTCACGGCAGTTCCCCGTTTTGCAACCATACTCGATCCTCTTACGGGCAAATCCTTAATTAAAACCACGGTATCTCCAGTTTCCAAAATCACGCCGTTACTGTCTCTGTGCACAATTTTATCGCTTGCCGTTTCACCTAAACCGCTTGCTTTCGCCCAGGCCAAAGTTTCCTCATCCAAATACAGCATATCAAGCAAATCTTGTGGCCAACCTTCAGCTTTTAAACGTGTTAACATACGCCAAGCCATTACCTGAACAGCCGGCACTTCGCTCCACATACTGTCGTTTAAACAACGCCAATGATTCGCGTCAACCGCATCCTCATTTTCAATTTGATTGCCGCAAGTGGCACAAACCACCACACTGTCATCCTCATTTCCGTTTTTTGCAGGTTGCACTTCATAAGCGCTTAAATCCTCCGTTGATCCGCACAATTCACATTTAGAACCGCTGCGGGCGTCTAATTTTTTCGATATTCCCATAAGTGTTTTTAAAAACGCAAAACTACGGCTAATAAACAGCAATCGCAACCGCTTCAATAAATCAGTATTTTTGGGCGTTCCCTTCGGGTCGGGCAGTTCGTTACAAGTCCTCGCCACGCCCAAAAGCGCGTCTGCGGGCTTTTCACTGCCTTCCCTAACGCAGCTTGAAATTCTAATAAATTTACAGGTTTTTTAAAAAATCAAACACAATAAAAATCCGATTCTGTTGTTATTTTAATCTTACCGCACATTTTAATAATTCTTTAATAAAATATTTCAAAAACTTTTACGTTATTTGCATAACAAACTACTATGTTATGCTTAATCAATTCTTTTGGATGTGCTCAGGCGCAGATACCGATATCCTAAAAACAAGCTCCAAAGCCGAACAACTTAAATATGCAGGCATTGGCGGAACCGTATTTTTCACCGCAGTTATGGCTTTTATAGCCTCAAGCTATGCGCTTTTTACTGTTTTCGATAATTATTACACGGCCATCTTTTTCGGATTTATTTGGGGATTGCTCATTTTTAATTTAGACCGCTTTATTGTTTCCACCATTAAAAAAAGCGATTCCAAATGGAAAGAAATTTGGCAGGCAACGCCACGAATTATTTTGGCCATCATTATCGCAGTAGTTATTTCAAAACCATTGGAAATAAAGATTTTTGAAAAAGAAATCAATCAGGTTTTGTTAACCCAAAAAAACAACTTAACGCTGGCAAACAAAGCGCAAATTGCCAACCAATTTACGCCCGAAATTACAACCATTCAAAATGAAATAACCAGTTTAAAACAAGAAATTGACAACAAAGAAAATGAAACCAATGCCTTGTATGAAACGTATATTGCGGAAGCCGAAGGAAGAAAAGGAACCAAACTGCTCGGTAAAGGTCCGGTTTATGGAGAAAAACGCGAAAAACATGATGCCGCCTTGGCCGAGCTGCAACAAATAAAAACAGAAAATAAAGCAAAAATTGCTGAAAATGAAACACAAATCGCTGCTTTAACCAAACAGCAAATCACTCAAATCACCGAAACACAACCCATTATTGACGGTTTCGACGGATTGATGGCGCGGATAAATGCTTTGGAAGAATTGCCTTGGCTTCCTTCCTTCTTTATATTCCTGCTATTTTTAGCTATTGAAACTTCTCCCATTTTGGCAAAATTAATCGCCTCAAAAGGTGAGTACGATTTCAAAACTCAGGATGTTGAAAATTCCGTTAAAAATTGGGTACAACAAAAAGAAAATCAGCGTGAAAAACTTTTAAATACAGATGCTGCGCTCAACGAAGCCATTTACAACGAATTGGCCGACGAAAAGGAATTGTACAATTACAAAAAGCAAAAAGCGCGCGAAATATTGCAATTTCAGGCAGATGCTTTTCACAGCGCCCAAAAAAAAGTGGTTGGCTAATATTTTCTGATAAAAATTATTCGAGCGGATAAATAGTGACGCTGTATCCCAGCCAGTTTTGCAATTTATCGTAAATAAGTTTTTGGTCTTCCGCAGAGAAATCCTTAATTCTGGTTTTATGAGAACCTTCCTTTAATACCATTTTTAAAGCATTCACATGAGGTTTCGGATTTGGTGCACAGGCACCCCAAGTATCGTATTCTCCATAAATATATAGAATTTTGTTTCCTTTATTCTCAACAAAATCACGTACTTCATTGATATAATTGGGATTGAAAGTTAAATCCACATTTTTGGGCGCAAAACGACTGTTTGTTGGGTTGTGGACAACTTTCAACAAATCTTTCACCGGCGTGGTGTCAAATCCGTAGTAACCCAATTCCGTCAAATGTTGGTAATAAGAGGGCAACAATTCCACATAAGTTTGGTCATTGTAAAAAGAAATGCCCACAATGTCATTGATATACTTAAACATCACTTCTGGAGTAGCATTTTGAGTCGGAATCTCATCGCAATTTCCGCCCCATTGCCAAAAAGAAAAAGGAAATTCCAATACGGCATATTCCAACGCTTCTTCCGAAGAAAGTTCTGTAAAACTCATATTCTTCGCTGCTGCATAGTTTGTAATTTCACGCAAGATTGCCTCTCTGCTTTGAAGAACATTTCTTTGAAATTCGGAAATTTTTATCCTGCAGGCATCGCTTCCGACTGTTTTTATATGTGCTGAAGTTTTTGGGTCTTCCTGCCCATTAATTAGCGGCGCCACATAAGGCACAGCAACCTCAACATCCCAAGGATATTTCGATTTGTAAATCAATACGGTTTCACCGCCTTTGCTGATACCGGTTGAAATCCATTTTCCGGTGTACAATCTTTTTAGTTTGGTGACCAATTTATGATAATCTTCAATGGCCTGATCGTTTGTTAAATATTGCCAGGGAATGGTATCGGGACGCGATTTACCATAAAACCGATATTCAACCTGCACCTGATTTCCTTTGAATATTTTACTTAATTCGTAGGTACTCGGATTCGCATTGTAGCCTTCAGTAATTAAAACCATCGGCATTTTTGTGTCGGTATGGGATAAATAAACGTAATGCTTAAATGTGCCTGCAGCAGGATTTTTGTGGTTCAACGGTTGTTCCAAAACAATTTGGAATGCTTTCGTGAAATGATCTTTGGCTTCCATTTCGGTAATTTCAGCCGTTGGAAAAAGGGTTGAAAGTCTTTGCTCAAAAGTTAAAATTTCAACAGGATCCAATGCAACTACTTTGCAAGAACCCATGGAAAAACTCAATGCAACAAATAATAGAACGTAATTATATAATTTCATTTTATCAATAAATTTTTTGAACCAATACTTTTTTCTATTTCATAATATACTTATCAATCAATCGTATCAATTCGGTTTGGTTGTACGGTTTTGAAATATAATCATTGCATCCTGCCTCTATAGATTTTTCTCTGTCTCCAGGCAGTGCATAAGCTGTTTGAGCGAAAATAATAATGTCCTTGTTAAATTCTCTGATTTTTTTTGTGGCTTCATAACCGTTTAATTCCGGCATTTTAATGTCCATTAATACAAAATCAATGTCGGGATTCTCTTTACATAAGCGAACCGCTTCCAATCCGTCTATTGCAATTAAAGGGGATTTACAAAAATTCTCAATCATTATTTCTAGCATCTTTTCGGACGTCTCATCGTCTTCAACGATTAATATTTTTAAATCTTTAGCTTGATGCTTTTTTCCTGTGTTTGAAGTTTCATGTAGCATATTGTCATCATATTAATTTTCTATTCCAACGGGAATTGTAAAATAAAACGTGGTAATTCCGGTTATTCCATGCGTATTGGCAAGTGAACCGGGAATAAGATTTTCTGTTTTGCTTTCAACCCAAATTTTTCCGCCCAACATTTCCACAAAAGCTTTAGAAATGGGTAGCCCCAAACCGGCACCTTCATAATTTCTGGTAAGCGATTCACTTCCTTGCCTAAATCTTTCAAAGATCAATTCTTTTTGCTCGTATTGAACGCCTTCACCGGTATCTTTTACAAAAAACTCCATTTCGGGAAACTCTCTGTCTGTTTTTAAATTATAACCAATAGTAATGGCGCCTTTACTTGTAAATTTTATAGCATTTTTAACCAAATTGATCAAAATTGCATAAATTTTTTCACCATCCGATTTTATGATGGCTTCACTATCCGGTAAGCTATTTGTATAGCTGAAATCAATTCCTTTTTTCGCTATTTCGTCTTTAAATAACGCATATACACTCTCAATTTGTTCATTGATATTAAATTCAGCATTGTAAATATCTATAATCCCTGATTCTATTTTTGAAATAATGAGAATGTCGTTAATGATATTAAGCATTCTTTTTCCGCTAAGTTCAATGACTGAAATATATTGTTGCTGTTTCTCACTTGTCAATTTAGATTCTTTCAGCAAATCAGAAAACCCAAGAATACTGTTCATTGGCGTGCGAATTTCATGACTCATATTGGCCAGAAAAGCCGATTTTAGATGGTCGCTTTCTTCCGCCTGTTCTTTGGCAAGCTGCAATTCACAATTTATTTTTTTTAAGGCTTCGTTTTGGGATTCTATTTCATTATTTTTTTCTTTTAGCATTTTTTCATGCTTTTTGCTATCGGTAATGTTTACGCCAATACTGGCAGTTCCTAATACTTCATTCTTATCGGCTTTTAATGCAATATTGTACCACAAAATATTTAATTCCTCCCCAGCTTTTGTAAGTATTTTATTTTCATTGTTTTTTGAGAATTCCTTAATTTGTATACCCTCCGAAAATAGCTGCTTTAATTTTGCTCTCTCATCAAATGGAACAAAAATGTCAAACCAGTTTTTTTCAAACAATTCATCCCTTTCATATCCGGTAATTCGCAATAAATAATCGTTACAAAAGTTTATGCTTCCGTCGTTGTTCAGCATAAGCGATACAATATTTCCACTTTCCAAAATTTGTGTAAATCGGCGTTCGTATTCCTTTAACTTTAATTGTGCCAATTCATTTTCCCGATTTTTATATTGATTAACCATTAAAATACCCAATAGCATAGTGACAGGGGAATAAATAAATATTAATGGAATTGCTATTGCTTTTAAGGTTGGAAAAATTAAATCAGCAGGCAAAAATATTGAACAGGCAGACATAATAATATGAACAACCAAACCCATTGCGAGCAATTCAAGACGATAATTATTTGATTTCCAATTTGGCCTAAAGTTTCGCCATAACAACCCAATTGTTCCTGATAAAAGAATGACTGCCAAACCCATCCACAACCCATCTCCGCCAATGTAAAATCGGGTAAATCCTGTAGTTACCATCGCAATTATAGTTGGAATTGGGCCGAAAAATAAACCCGAAACAGAAAGTAATACAGAACGCATATCGAATGAAATTCCGGGAACCATCATCCAAGGCGTAAACATCAAAATAATACCGATACTGCTTAAAACGAGCCCAGTAAGAATTTTTGCAGGTATACTTTTTGTGCCTTCATTCCTTATCCATACATTTTGATAAAGCATTGAGAATGCAATCAATAATGCGGCGTTTTGTAATAATCCGATGAGAATGGATTCCTTCATTATTTATTTTTTGACGATAAAATTTCAATTAACAGGATTCTTAATTCCAATTTTCGGTTCATAATCTAATTGCATATGACCTTAATTGCATTTTCCTTTGCCTAAAAAAGTATGTGATTTGTATTACTTAAACACCTTAAATGGCAATGGACGTGAGTTTAGAACGATAAATTTATATTTTTATTCTGCAATATTGCTTCAAGTTCAAGTATTCTGATTGGCAGTTTTCGGAATTAAAAACCGCTAATTTAAAACCCAAAATCTGAATTTTCTATGCGTCACTAAATTAAGCTATTTTGTCATAGAAGCTGAAATTGGGAAACAATTTATTTACAAGTTGAAGCGGCTATTTTTTTGTTATTTAATCTGTAACCTAAACACTCATTAATGCTTCAATTTCATCAATTTCTATTGGCATTTCTGCAGTTAAATTAAAGTTTCCTTGCTCGGTAATTAAATAATCATTTTCCAATCGGCAACCGATGCCTTCTTCAGCAATATAAATTCCGGGTTCGCAAGTAAGTACCATTCCTGCTTCAAATGGCCTGGTGTACAAACCAACATCATGAACGTCCAAGCCAATAAAATGAGCTGTTCCGTGCATAAAATACTTTTTATATAACGGATTATCAGGATCCTGATTTTTAACTTTTTCGGCATCCAGCACACCCAGATTAATCAGTTGCTGTTCAACCAAACTTGCCATTTGTTTTTCATATTCGGATGAAATCGCTCCGGGTTTTAACAATCTTGAGCCTTCTTTTAAACAATGCAATACCGCATTGTAAACTTCTTTTTGTCTTTTTGAAAATTTTCCGTTTACAGGAAAACAACGGGTTGTGTCGGAATTGTAATTTGCATAACACACGCCAAAATCCATCAAAATCATGTCGCCATCTTTACAAATTGAATCATTTGTGTTGTAATGCAATGCGCAGGCGTTGGCTCCGGAAGCCACAATTGGCATAAATGCGTGGCGTTTTGCGCCATTTCTGATCAACTCATAAGTCAATTCCGCTTCCAATTCATACTCCATCATATTTGGTTTCACAGTTTTTAAAACCCTTTTAAAACCACCGACACTGATGTTGGCAGCTTGTTGCATCAATGCAATTTCTTCTTCCGATTTAATTTGACGAAGTTCTCGGGTAATTTTTGCGGCGCGCTGGTAATTATGCAGGGGATATTTTTCTTTGCACTTGGCAATCATCCGGTCTTGTTGGGTTAACATTTCAGAAGTCAGTGTTTTTTTATGTTCATTGTGACCCAAATAAAAAGTGTCTGCTTCAAACGCCATATATTGCAATGTCAAGTCAAAATCCTGAAGCCATTTTACATTTTTTACGCCCGAAACTTCAAAAGCCTTTTCTTTCGTTAGCTTGTCGCCTTCCCAAATTTTTATCAGTTCGCTGGTTTCTTTCACAAACAAAATTTCCCTGTTTGCTGGCAAAGCGGCATCAGGATACAACAATAATATGGATTCTTCCTGATCAACGCCGCTTAAATAAAACAAATCGTTGTTCTGGGAAAATCCCATTTCATCATCGGCATTGTTAGGCATTACATCATTTGATGTTAAAATAGCAATGGAATTTGGTTCCATTTTTGCCGTAAAATTTTGTCTGTTTTTTGTGAATAATGAGGAGGGAATTTGCGCGTATCTCATACCGTTTAATTTAATTACATTCTCTATTGAAAAAGTCTAAATTTAAGGAAGTTTTTTCGCTTTAAAATTAATTTTGAAGAAAATTTAATGCCAAGAAATGCCATCCGAACCAATCTGGAAAGGAAGCAATACATTAAACCAGTTTTTTGTCGATATACTCGGAGTTCATTATGCGCAACGCGCCCATATATTTCATTTTAAATCTCACCAAATCACCGACTTTATATTTTTTAGTGGTTTTGCTCAAATCAACCACCAACATATCTGAGCTGGCGCCAATAAAGGAAATATTTTCATCAACAGGTGTAATAAAATCAGTTTTTGAAATATCCAAAAGCCCAATATCTAAAATACCTCTGCTATGGTTTTTTCCATAATCCTCAGGATCAATTTCCAAGGTTTCTCCTGATGGAGTTTCTTCTAAATAACCATAGGGAACAATTGGTTTTTCAGTTATTTCGATGATTTCAGCATAAAGCAAAAAAACATCATTCTTCATTTTTGGGATTGTTTTATTTGTAAATAAATCAACGCCAAAAAACAGCGATTCCCCAATTCTGAAATGATTGACCCCTAAAGGAATTTGTTTTTTCAATAAAAGCGGCAGCATTACAGAAGATCCGCCCGACACATAATCTATTTTCTTGCCAAATTTTGCTTCAATCAATTGCTCATACAAACTCAATTGAATGAGTTTGTCTTTGCTTGGCATTATTCCGCTTAAACAGTTGAGATTTGCGCCAATTCCCGCCACCTTAATGTTGGGCAACTCAAATATTTTTTTATAAAATCCCATTAAATGCTCGCCCAAAATGCCTTCGCGCAAGTCGCCTAGCTCAATCATAATAATTATTCGGTGAATCTTATTTTGTTTAACCGCTTCTTCAGAAAGCCATTTTATCGTTGATAATTCTGTATTAAAACTGACATCGGCATATTTCACAATCCGAGAAATGCTTCGTTTTGCCGGTGGTTTTATATAGATGGTTTCTTTGCCGGGATTGATGGTTTTAATTGTTTTTAAATTGGTTAATCTGGCATCACAAACCTGTTCATCACCTAAAGACAACACAAATTCCAAGAAAGTTTTATTTCCGCAAAGCATCTTTAAAACTGGTGCCCATTCTCTTCCATGATTTCTAAATAAATCGTGTAAAAATGAATAATTATGGGCTAAAGATTTCTTGTTGAGTGTTATAAATGCCATTTTATTATTTTTTAAGTCTCATTTCCAGGTATTTATTCTCGAATCCTAATTTTTCATATAAAAATTTGGCCGGATTGTTTGGTTCTACATGAAGTGCAATATCGCCATCGGCCAATTCAATGGCTTTATTCATCAGTTTTTTGCCAATACCTTTTCCTCTGGCTTTTTCATGAACGGCAATATAAACAAGAATATTTTCAGGAATATAACCCGCCATACCTGTTTTATTTACGATTGTTGCGCCCATAATTTCGTCATTTTCCAGAAGCATTAACACAAAACCGCCAAGTCCTTCATCTGAATCCTTGATGGCGAAATCGAAGCATTTGCCAATATCTTCTTTTTTATCGCCGTATTCCTGTAAATGCTGAAATAAAAACGAAATAACTTCCTCCTTTTCTTCTGATGAAGGTTCTGTAATTTTGTTGTAAATTTTAAAAATATTCATTATTGGTCTTCTTGCATTCTTAAATTCTGAACATAAATCGCCTTTCCTTTTTGCTTCCTGTTTTTAACCGATTTTTTGATAAATTGTTTTTGGTCTCTCAAATTATTTATCAGTTTTGTTCTTCGTGTTTTTTGTTTGTATCTCTTTAGCGCTCTGTCAATATTTTCGCCTTCCTTTACTTGTATAATGAGCATAGTCCTTGGTTTATTTTGTGGTTATTGTGCAAAAATTCGAAATAGTTTATGTAGAAAATATTTATATTAAGTTATTATAATTCAAGAAGTACGGCATAAATATGTTTTAAACTCAAATAATTGTTATTATTCTGAATAAAAAATGCTTAAAAT
>DATIRG010000217.1:0-5708 GCA_035470005.1 Lutibacter sp.
AAATCAATTAAATGATGAAAATTCAAAAAAACATTTTTATACTACTGTTATTAATTTCATCTATTTCCTTTGCGCAAGTAGCTAATAAACAATGGCGTGAAGAAATAAATTACTTTACTGTTTTAGACGGAAATAAACCAATGCAAGATGGAATTCTTTTTACCGGAAGTTCCTCCATAAGAATGTGGAAAGATCCTGCTAAAGATTTCAACAATCCGAAAATTTTGAACAGAGGTTTTGGAGGTTCTCAAATTATAGATTTAATTGAAAATTTTGATCAGGTTATCCTTAAATACCACCCACAAAAAATAGTGATTTATTCAGGCGATAACGACATTCAGGAAGGTAAATCGGCCGAAATTGTTTTTGGGGATTTTTGTGTTTTGTATGGCATGATTAAAGCTAAATTACCAAACGCTCAAGTGTATTACATTGCCATAAAACCAAGCATAAACCGTTGGAATAAAGTGATAGAAATGCAAAAAGCAAATACCATAATCAATGAGTATTTGAACACAAAATCAACTGCCGCTTTTGTGGATGTGTTTTCCCCGATGATTGATATTACAGGCAAACCAAGCAAAAAATGGTTTTTGGAAGATGGGTTGCACATGACCGATGAAGGTTATAAACTTTGGACAAAAATTTTGGCGCCTTATATAAAATAGCAATTACTAAATACTTATTTCAATAAATTTTATGCCCAGTTCTTTCTGAATTTCGTGAATTCTTTGTACTTCGTTAGGAACAATTAAGGCAATTGAAAATCCGGTTTTTCCCGCTCGTGCTGTTCTGCCGCTTCTGTGTGTGTAATATTCCAATTGTTCAGGAAGTTGGTGATGAATGATGAAGGCCAAATTGTCAACATCAATGCCGCGGGCCGAAACATCAGTAGAAATTAAAACTTGCAGACTTCCATTTTTAAACGCACGCATTACTTTATCGCGTTCTTTTTGTTGCATATCGCCTTCTAAGGCTTCAACCGAAAAACCCTCTTCTTTCAATAATGCAGTTAAATTTTGGACGCCGGCTTTTGTTCTGCAAAAAATAATTCCGCGGTCGGTGCTTCTTCTTTCCAGAATTTTTATGAGCAGGTTAACCTTATCTTTTACTTCCGTTTTAATGTATTGGTGCGTTATGTTCACATTCACCAAATCCTTTTTGTTTACAGCAACTTTAGGGGTATTAGCCGCCATATAAGTTTTAATGATTTTTAGAATTTCTTCAGGCATTGTTGCCGAAAATAACCACGTATTTCTTGAACCGCTGGTAAATTTTAAAATTCTGTTTAAATCCTGCTTAAAACCCATGCTCAACATTTCATCAGCTTCATCCAACACCAAGGTCGATATTTTCTTTAAATCAACTTCTCCCCTTTCAATTAAATCCAGCAATCTACCAGGAGTAGCCACAATAATATGCGTGGTTCTTTTCAGCGATTTCATCTGTATATCAATTTTTTCACCACCGTAAACACCTTCCACAAAAATTTTATCGTCAGTATATTTGGTAAATTTAAACAGCTGTTTTTTTATTTGCTGTACCAATTCACGTGTTGGCGCTAAAATTAAAGCTTGGGTATAAGGCAAAGAACTGTCGATATTGTGCAATATTGGCAATCCGAACGCAGCCGTTTTACCTGTTCCTGTTTGCGCCAGGCCAATAAAATCAGTTTTAGAACTCAACAAAACTGGTATGGTTTTCTCCTGAATTTCTGTAGGCGTTTTAATCCCTAATTCTTTTAATGCTTCTATATATTCTTTACGAATTCCTAATGCTGAAAATGTAGCCATAATTTATTTTTTGAGAGGTGCAAATATACGCTTATTTATAAGGCTTTAACTATTTATTATTTAACCAAAAAAAGAGACATTAATCATTTTTAAAAGAATAAAAAATTAGGTTTAGACATAGAAAACTACATGAGATTTAAAAAAAAGTCCATAAAAAAAGCCGCTTAAAGCAGCTTTTTTGTTAATTATATGTTTATTTTAACTTATACTTTCTTGACTCTGACAGCATTCATTCCTTTCAATCCGCGTTCCAGTTCAAAACTCACTTTGTCGTTTTCTTTAATTTCTTCCAACAATCCGCTTACGTGGACAAAATATTTTTCTTGTGATTGGGTTTCAATAATAAAACCAAATCCTTTAGATGAATCAAAAAACGAAACTTTACCTTGTTTTACGGCAACTTCTTCTTCTCCTCTGTCTTCTTTTTTAGGTATGCCAATTTCAATAGTTGAGGCATCCACTTTTATTTTTCTTGCTGGATCCATTGGTGTATCAGTAAGTTGTCCAAACTCATCCACATAAATAAACTCGCTCTCTTGCCCACCGGCTTTACGCTCTTCTTTTTTAATAAGTTTATCTTGCTTCTTTTTTAAACGCTTTTTTTCTCTTTCTTTTTTACCAAAGGTTTCCTGTGATCCGGCCATAAATTAATGATGTTAAATTTTTATTTTATGATCTGTTTTCCCCCAAACAGTTAAGGTTGTCATCTAAAAATGAATATAAAAACTGGATAATTGCAATTTTTAAGATTGATTTACACAATGACTTATCCCCGAATGAACTAAATATAGCTATTTAATTTTTACTGAAACTTTTGCAAATATAACCTTTTCATTTTAATTTTAACAAAACTTTTTGTTAATTTAATTTTGAGTTTCAACCAATTACATAGGCTTAATTTAATATATAATGTGGTTTATGATACAATTTTAGAAAATTAAAAATTAATAAACAACAATTAATTACAAAATAGTACCAATATAAGGCAATTACTGTTTTAATATTTTTAAGATCTGAAAAAATTGAGCCCTAATTAAAATAAACATCATCATCCATTTTTCTTGTAAATAGTCACTAAAGCATCTCATTTTAATAATTTGCTTATATTCAATAAATTACTTAATTTTAATTTAATAATTTTTATTATTGATCATTACTAACTAATACATTTGATTATGAAAGTAAAAACCATCAAACCAACAAGCGCTTTTTGGATTATTAGCGTTTTGGCATTACTATGGAATATTATGGGTGTAGTCGCCTATTTGGGACAAGCTTATATGACCGAAGAAGTTTTAAAACTGCTTCCGCAAGGAGAACAAGACTATCATAATAATGTACCTGCTTGGGTTACCGCCGTTTTTGCCACTGCGGTTTTTGCCGGTGTATTTGGAAGCGTTGCACTTTTGATGCGGAAAAATTGGGCAACAATACTTTTTATTATCTCATTGATTGCCGTAATTGCCCAATTTACTTACAATATTTTTATTCAGACTTTTGTTGAATTATCCGGTGTAAAAATGATATGGCCAATAGTGGTTCTAATTATTGCCATTTTATTAGTTTTTCTTTCTCGAAAAGCCGCCAAGGAAGGCTGGATTTCATAAAAATTCATTTTTTAAAATTAAAAAACCCGAAGATTTAAATTCAGGTTTTTTTTATGGCTTTTTATAAGTAAATAAATCGATAAAATGCTATTTTTGATACCTATGAAAAACCTTTTAATTATTGGATTTATTTGGCCTGAACCAAATTCAACAGCAGCCGGAAGCCGAATGCTTCAATTAATTGCTTTTTTTCTAGAAAATGGCTTCACAATTACTTTTATATGTACCGCTTCAAAAACAAAAGAATCTTTTGATTTAGAGAAATTAGGTGTCAAAATAATTGATATTTTGCTTAATGATTCTAGTTTTGATTCTTTAGTAAAAAGAATTAATCCCGACCTTGTTTTGTTTGACCGATTTTTGACAGAAGAACAGTTTGGCTGGCGAATTGCCGAAAACTGTCCGGACGCTATCAGAATTTTGGATTCGGAGGATTTACATTTTTTGCGAAACGCCCGACAAGTTGCTTATAAAAATAATGAAAAAGTTGATTTAAAACAATTGACAAGTGATTTGGCAAAACGTGAAATTGCCAGTATTTATCGTTGTGATTTAACGCTAATCATTTCAAAGTATGAAATGAAATTGTTAAAAAAGACCTTTAAAATTGACAAATCATTGTTGCATTATGTGACTTTTTTATTGAATAAAGTGAATCCAGAAACCATTCTCTCCTATCCTACTTTCAAAAATAGAAATCATTTTATAACCATAGGAAATTTTAAGCACGAACCCAATTGGAATTCTGTTCAATACTTAAAAACAGATATTTGGCCTTTAATCCGCGAAAAATTACCGGAAGCCGAAATGCATATTTATGGGGCATATGCAACGGAAAAAGTACATCATTTACACAATAAAAAAGATGGATTTCTGATAAAAGGATGGGCAGAAAATGTTGAAGTTGTTTTCAAAAATGCCAGAGTATGTTTGGCGCCACTTCAGTTTGGAGCGGGTTTAAAAGGAAAACTTATCGATGCTATGAAATATGGAACGCCAAGCGTAACCACAAACATTGGTGCCGAATCGATGAGCGATAAATTGCCCTGGAACGGATTTATTGCAGACGATCCAAATGAATTTGCATTAAAATCAGTTGAGTTATTTACCGATGAAAATCTTTGGAAAAATGCACAGCAAAATGGCTTTGAGATTATAAATTATTGTTTTTCAAAAGAAAAACACGAAATAAAGCTGCTGAATAAAATTACAGCGCTGCAAATAAACTTAGTAGAACATCGATTGAAAAATTTTATTGGATCTTTATTAATGCATCATTCCTTACAAAGCACAAAATATTTGTCGAAATGGATTGAAGCTAAAAATAAACTTTTATAACCAGCAACTTAATTTTTGCCTTTTTCCGACTGAAGAATGGTCATTATTTCATCAGGAACTTTAACTGGCTTCATAGTATTTTTATCCAATAAACACCAATTTGTTTTTGCTTTTACAAGTATTTTATCGTCTCTTTTAATTTCCACAAAACGTTCCGATTTTACACCATAAGAATCTCCAATATAAGTAGTTATGGTAATTTCATCATTCAAAATAGCAGGTAAATAATAATCGATTTCATGTCTGATAACCACCCAAACATACTTGTTGTTTATGTCAGCATTGGCAATTTCGCTCCAATGTTTTTCTGCCACATTTTGCACCCATTTCAAATAAGTGACATTGTTTACATGATCTAGCACATCAAGATCAATTTTGTTAACAATTAACGTATAACTAAAGCTGTTTTTGATCATTGTATCATTTTAAAAACCAATAAAAATAAGTAAATTTATCTATATTTAAAGGTAAATTAGTCCTAAAATTAAATCAAAAAATAATTGGAATTATAAATGATATATTTTACATTTACCCAAGTAAAAATATTAAGTAATTTTTTATCCATCTTCTAAAATTGGATTAAAAATTTACAGTCGTGATGCTTGCAGTAAAAAAATTTCGTGGGGACGACAATTTTTTTCGAGATTTTCGCGGCTGTTTTACGAAATAAAGTTTCAAAAAGCAGTTGTAATATTCATATCTTTTTATACTACCGTTGTGGGGACGACAATTAAAAGATAATTACAACTGTTTTTTTATTTTATAAAACAGAACAACACTTTTTTGGTGTTATTAAACTTCCGATGCTGTTTCTAAATTTAAAATATGGAATTAGGGTATTTATATAGATACGATCTAATTTTTTATATTTTCTTTCGATAGTGTTTTTCTCAATTAATATCATAATTTAATGATTTTCAATTAATATTTTGACTTCAGTTCTTTAAGTCAATCAAAGAATATGCTTTTT
>DATIRG010000218.1:0-2686 GCA_035470005.1 Lutibacter sp.
GATTATTGAATTTGTGTGCTGTTTGATTTTTATTTTTGTGGCGTTCGATAATTTTTCAATATCTTCTTTGTTGTGAATAATAATATAATTCACCTGGTAATTGTTGAATTCCTGAATTAAGGAATATTCAAAAGTGTCAAAATTGTTATTGGAAATCAGTAAAATTGCGACATCAATATGGGCGATAGTTTCCAGTGTTTTTTTAATTCTTTTTTCGCCTAATTCCCCAACATCATCAATGCCTGCGGTATCTATTAAAATGGCGGGGCCAATACCAAAAATTTCTATAGATTTTTTAACGGGGTCGGTTGTAGTTCCTGGAATAGCAGAAACAATAGCCGTTCCTGTGCCAGTTAAGGCATTTATAAAGGAACTTTTACCTACGTTTCTTCTTCCGTAGATTCCTATATGTGGCTTATTGTCTTTACCCTTACTCATTTTTTATGAGGTTTGATTTGTTACTGTTTTGAAATCAGTAGTGTGCTAATTTTTTTTCGCTTCTTTCTTCCCGCTTCCCTGCTGGTTTCGTATTATTATAATGACTAAAAACCTAATAATTCAAATCCCGTTCACCAAATTTCACCTTTTCAATTTTGGCCAACAGTGATTTTTTTATTGTTGTGTTTTCAATTTCTTCAATGTTTTTATCGATTACTTTCCAGCCTTTTTGAGCAGTTTCTTCATCGGCATAATCAATTAAATATTCCGCCAATGTTAACATGGCATTTGGCGTGCAAAATTTCTTAATAAAACCGGGAACCGAAAATTCCATAAAATGTTCGCCCGTTCTTCCTACTCTATAACAAGCGGTGCAAAAAGAGGGAATCATCTCAGAATCAAGTAATTCATTTACAATTTCACTCAATGATCGTTCATCATTGACTTTAAATTGTTCTTTATTTAAATTTTGTTCCCCGTTTAAAGATTTGGAATAGCCGCCTAATTCAATTTTTGTACCGCCATCTATTTGAGAAACACCATATTGTATGATTTCATTTCGAAGTTTTGCCGGTTCTCTAGCGGTAAGAATCATTCCAGTATAAGGAACTGCAAGTCTTAAAATTGCAATAAGTTTTGCGAAATCTTCATCAGAAACAAAATAACTTGTATCCAAATCCAAACTGGCCGAATCTGTTATTCTTGGAAATGAAATCGTGTGCGGACCCACATTATAACAAGCTTCAAGATGGTTTGTGTGCCTCACTAAAGCCAACACTTCGTAGCGCCAATCGTATAAACCAAATAAAACCCCAATTCCAACATCATCCAAACCTGCTTCTTGTGCTCTGTCTAAAGAAGTTAACCGGTTTTCAAAACTGGCTTTTTTTCCGCCTAAATGATACTTTTTATAAGCATCCGGATGGTAAGTTTCCTGAAAAATTTGAAAGGTTCCAATACCGGCATCTTTAACTATTTTGAACCCTGCAATGTCCATTGGAGCGGCATTTATATTTACCCTTCTTATTTCGCCATTGCCTTTTTTAACACTATAAGCCAGTTTTACGTTATTGGCAATATATTCAGGCGTATAATTTTTATGTTCACCATATACGAGCACCAATCTTTTTTGTCCGTTTTCTTCTAAGGCTTCAATTTCCTTAACAATCTCATTTTCACTTAAGGTTTTTCTTTCCGCTGCTTTATTTGACACGCGAAATCCGCAATAAGAGCAGTTATTTTGACATTCATTTCCAATATATAATGGCGCGAATAAAACAATTCGATTGCCATAAATGGTGTTTTTTAATGTTTTTGCACCTTCTTTTATGGCTTGAATTGATTCTTCATCCTTGGCATTTACCAAAACAGCAACTTCCGATAAGTTCAATCTTTGTTTTGACAACGATTTTGCAATTATTTTTAGGACTTCCTCTTTTGAAGTTAGCGTTGAATGGATATAATTCCAAATCTCATTCTCATCAATAAAGGGTTTCATCGGAACATCAGGCAGTGAATATTCTTGAGGGGCAAATTTCATTTTTTATAATCTTATTTAAATCAGAAAATATGATATCTATAAAAAATTGATTTATAAATACAATAATTTTAAATTATTCTTATTTAATACACCAATAATTTCTTAAATTTATAAATAAGAACAAAATTATTATATGATAAAAATCAGTATAATTTAACTTTTACCTACAATGAATTAAATATTGATTATTGTTATTGATATAATAACTCTAAATCGTTATAGTCAAAATAAAAGTTCTTTTTATTTCAAATTATCTGAAGATAAAGTAATGATTTTTATCAATTTAAACCTATAATTAAGCGTAAACTGAGTTATTTCCAATAATAAATAGTTTTATGAAGCGCAAAAAGCAGGATTATTCAGAGAAATTTTTTCTTGCTGAGATCTTCAACTATAAAGGGCAATTCTAAAACGCTTGCTAAAGTGAACTATCACACTTTATGAAAAAAGCCTTTACATTTCTGTAAAGGCTTTTTAAGCTTAGACTTATCCTATCACTTAAAGTTGCAAACGAATTTCGCAAATTTATGGTTTAATGATGTGACCAAATGACTTTAGACCTAACAATATTGTTAAAATGAATCCGTTTTTGATGACGATTTACGCCAGTTCAGATTTTGGCTGGGATGTGTTTGTTGGTTTAATTTAAAATCTGGCTGCCGTATTTGTGAATAATTTCGTGAATCATATTTACAATACGGTCTTTAT
>DATIRG010000219.1:0-1719 GCA_035470005.1 Lutibacter sp.
CCATATAGCAACACGTTCCGCACACATCCCGGAAGGATATGCGGCATTTTCCTGATTGTTTCCAGTGATTATAGTACCATCTTCTAAAAGAAAGGCAGCGCCAACTTTAAACTTAGAATAAGGTGCGTAAGCATTTTGTTTGGCTTCAATGGCTTTATTCATCAACTCATTTACGACGGCTGGCAATTCGTTTATGGAATCAAAAATGGTAATTTGGGTTTTTAGTTCAATTTTCTTCATCAAAAATTTTTGTTCTGGCTATTGGTTAGTTGCTTAATATGAATTTCCAAAATCAAATGACAAGGAGAATCGAAGTGTGTTTTCAAGTGGATTTTTTATTTCTGAAGCATTGAATAAATAGGAAATATCGAGTTTAGAACTTTTAAATTTAAAGCCGGTACCAACTGTAAAATATTTGCGTGATCCTTTCAAATCGCTTTCATTAAAATACCCTGCACGTAAAGCAAAAGCATTGTCGTACATATATTCAGCGCCCAATCCCCAGGTAACTTCTTTAAGTTCTTCACTAAATCCACCCGGCGCATCATTAAATGATTTAAAAATACCGTTAAAAAAATTAACGTCTTCTTGAATATACGGAGCTTGCCCATCATCATTAACAGAAATACTTGGTGTTGGAACCAATAATTTATTAAATTCCAAATTGATGCTTACGTTGTTGCTTCTGTCTAAAATAAAGTCAAATCCGCCCCCAAGTTTTAAATTTGTTGGGATATAGTTTTCCTGACCGTCATTAGAATAAGAAACTTTTGGGCCGATATTAGAAACGTTGAAACCACCTCTCCAAATTCCGTTAATGTTGCCATAACGCTGTTCTCTGGATTCATAATACCCAGAAACATCAACGGCAAAAGTATTTACAGGATTTATGGTTGAATTTGCTGATTCAATGCCTAAATCGGAACGAATATAGCGCAAAGTTACCCCCATCGAATAGGTTTCGCTTAATTTTAAAGCATAGGAACCATCAACAGAGAATTCATTTAATTTTTCAGTACCTTCTGGTGTTCCGTTGATATCTGTTAAATCGATCTGACCTAAATTAAAATATTTTAAACTTGCTGCCCAGGCACTTCTGTCGTCAATTTTGTTGGCAAACGAAAAACCGCCCAAAAAAACGTCGTTCGTCAATTCCCGCAACCATGGTGTGTAAACAACACCCACCATAAATTGAGAATCCATAAATGCAAATTTTGAAGCATTCCAGTGTTGCGAATAGGCATCGGGTGAAGTAGCAACGCCAACATCTCCCATTCCGCCTGCACGCGCATCTGGAGCTATCAATAAAAACGGAGCCGCTGTTGTTATTGGATTGGGAATTTCCTGCGCATACGTTTTTACAACTACCATAAAAACCATTAATGTCAATCCTAGTAACTTTCTCATCAATTTTATATTTTTAAAGGAACAAATATCTAATTTTTTATTGAAGTATCCCTGTTTTTCGGTATATTAAAAATAATTGCTTACATATTCTTTAAGATTAAAAAACACTTTTTAGGTTTAGCTCATAAAAACTGAATTTCTAAACGTAAAAATCACCTGATAACTTCACAGAAAAAACGCTATTTTAATCTTATTATTGTAGGGTTCGCATACTTTTAAAACAGTCCAAATTAGGAACATATTTCGTTAAATAAACTTCAATTAGGAAACCTGTTGATTTATATTGTATCACAATTTTATAATCATTTGATT
>DATIRG010000220.1:0-1634 GCA_035470005.1 Lutibacter sp.
TATCCTTAACCGCAGGCAACTTCTATCAATGCCGAGCGTCAGGGAATGGAATATCCCATGATTTGCTGGAACGGCGGGCGACCAGATAAAGACGGAAAATATACCGACAGAACAAAAAAAGGAATGATTGGCGTGATCACGCACGAAGTTGGCCATAATTTTTTTCCTATGATTGTGAATTCTGATGAACGCATGTGGACTTGGATGGATGAGGGCATCAATTCATTTGTGGAGATTTATGCGGAATATATTTATGATCCGGTGCTTTTTCCTTTAACTGACCATCCGAAAAATATTGTCAGATATATGTCTGGCGACCAAAGCGGCTTAGAGCCAATTATGTCGCAAGGAGAAGATTTGACCGACTTTGGGTCAAATGCCTACGGAAAACCTGCAGCCGGTTTATTTATTTTAAGAGAAACTGTTATGGGTCACGAATTATTTGACCACGCTTTTAAAACTTATGCTGAAAGATGGAAATTTAAACACCCAACGCCTGCCGATTTTTTCAGGACGATGGAAGATGCTTCTGCAGTTGATTTAGACTGGTTTTGGAGAGGCTGGTTTTACACCACCGGCGCCAATGATATTGGCATCAAAGAAGTGAAAAAATATTATGTGACCGACAAGCCAACCGAACGTGCCGAAAATATGGCAAAACGCTACGGAATGTCTGTTGATAAATTGCCGCCTGCCCTTTATTTGGTTTCTGAGGACAGTCCTGAATTTAAAAATGAACTAAAATCAAAAAAACCGGAAGATTACAATTTGTTAAGTGATTATATCAATGAAAACTTTTCATCCGAAGAAAAAACAACTTTAAAAGCCCCAAAATATTTTTATGAATTGGTTTTTGAAAAACCGGGCGATTTGGTGATGCCAATTATCGTTGAAATTGAATTTGAAGACGGATCAAAAGAACGAAAACAATATCCTGCCGAAATATGGAGAAACAATGATGGAGAAGTCACCAAAGTTTTTCCGTCAAGCAAAGTCATCTCTAAAATTACGGTTGATCCCGATGAGCAAACCGCCGACATTGATTTAAGCAACAACAGCTGGCCAAAAAAAACAGAAAATAAATTCGAAAAATTTAAAAAAGATCAAATTAAAGGTTAGTAAAAAAAGCCACTTTTTTGAGTGGCTTTTTAATTCAATATTTATTCAACTCTTATTTAATCATGAAAAAATTACTACTAATTTCCTTCCTTATTCTGACAGTAATTTTGCCTGTTACCGGACAAACAACGCCTCAAAAAGCACATTACAACAACAGTAAATTTAAACAGTTAAACGAAGAACTTCCTACACCTAACAATGAACACAAAGCTTCTGGCGCTCCCGGCCATGAATATACGCAACAACAGGTAGATTATAAAATGGATATTGTTTTAGATGAGGATAATAACCGAATTTATGGCGAAGAAACCATTACCTATCACAACAATTCCAAAGATAATTTGGACTATTTATGGTTGCAGTTAGATCAAAATATGCGTGCTGCAGATTCAAAAACTCCTGATATAAATCAAACGAAAACAAGTGATTTATATACGCCGAAAGAATTTTATAACAGTTTCATAAAAGCGCCTTTTGATGGCGGTTTCAAAATTGAGTTTGTGAAAAATATGAAT
>DATIRG010000221.1:0-2947 GCA_035470005.1 Lutibacter sp.
CGGCATCAGAAAAGATGGCAATGAGACTAAAATAAGTGAAGAAGAAGCCATTGTTAAATTTATTGACTATTTGGACGATGCTGTTATTGTAGCGCATCATACCGCGTTCGACGTAGCTATGATCAATATGGCATTAACTCGTTTAAACGTTGGCCCTCTAGAATCTAAACAACTGGACACCAATTACATCCATAAAAAAATAGCTAAAACAGATACCAATAAAAAAATCTTCAGTCTGGATGAGTTGTGTGAAATTTATAACGTTAAAATGCACGATCGCCATACAGCTTTGGGCGATGCTTTGATTACGGCCTATTTATTCCTGAAACAAACAGCCAAATACAAAAAAAACAACGCCTTGAACCTGTTCGATTTAATAAACACCAATTATCATCTACTCAAATAAAAACACTTTTATAAACCCATAAAATTTTGTAGCTTTAGTGATTAACTTTGTTACTGATTTTATGAAAAATACGATTGCAGAACGCATTTACGATTTCTTAAAAAACTTCCCTCCTTTTGACGTTTTGGAGAAAGAACAGCTCTATAAAATTGCCTCAAATGTAAAGGTTATCTATATTGAAAAAGACAATTTTGTTTTTAAGCAAGAGGGAAATCCGCATGAGCATTTTTATGTGGTAAAAGATGGCGCCATTGGTTTGTACAGAAATATGGACAATGAGCAGATTTTGGTTGATATTTGCGATGAAGGTGATATTTTTGGGCTTCGGCCATTGATACAAAACGATTTATACCTGATGAGCGCCAAAGCCAATGAAGAATCGGTTTTGTATGCTGTTTCCGTAGAAATACTGAAAGAAATTATAGAAACCAATGAAAAAGTAAAGAAGTTTTTAATAGCAAGTTTCTCATCAAACATCAAAACGCCTTATGCAAAAGGCACCAACGGGCAGTTGTTTGCAAATATTGAAATGCTTCCAACATCAAACACCAGTTTTACGGAAATTCAAAGTGCCGAATTTAGCAAAAATCCAGTCACAGCCCTAAAATCAGCAACCATAAAAGAAGCCGCCCAAATAATGAGCGACAAACGGGTTGGCTCCATTTTAATTGTGGAAAACAGAAATCCCATTGGTATTATAACCGATAAAGACCTACGCCAAAAAATTGCCACAGGATTGTTTTCCATAGATGAAAACGTCACCGCAATTATGTCTTCTCCCGTTAAAACCTTTAAGCAAAAAATCACGGTGGCCGAAGCGCAAATAGCCATGATAAAAAACAAAATAACACATTTGTGCATCACCAAAGACGGTACCAATAAAACGGAATTGATCGGTGTTTTGTCAGAACACGATATTGTGGTATTGCATGGCAACAATCCATCTTTACTCATAAAAAAAGTTTATCGGGCAAAAGACGTAAACGCCTTAAAATATATCCGGGAGAAAACATCAAATTTGCTGCAAGGCTATATTGAGCAAAACATTCCAATCACCTTCATCTCAAAAATTATTTCTGAAATAAATGAAGCCATCACAATCAAGGCCATTGAACTTTCTCTGGAAGAAATGGATAAAGAGCCACCGGTTAAATTTGCTTGGCTGGCTATCGGAAGTCAGGGACGAAAAGAGCAATTGCTGATGACCGACCAAGACAATGCACTGGTTTTTGAAGATATTTCTCCGGATAAGTATCAGCCTACAAAACAATATTTCTTGCAACTTGCAAAAAAAATTACCGAAAAACTGAATGTCATTGGTTTTGAATATTGCCCTGCGGATATGATGGCGAGTAATCCAAAATGGTGCTTATCGCTTTCTGAATGGAAAAACCAGTTTGATACCTGGATAAAAACACCAACCGAAGATGCTATGATGATGTGCACCATATTTTTTGATTATGATATGGTTTATGGAGAAAAAAAGTTGGTCAATCAAATGTCAGACAGTATTTATGAATCGATAAAATCTTTTGAAATATTCTTGAATTTTTTAGGAAGAAATGCACTTAGAAACCCACCTCCTCTTGGATTTTTCAGGCAATTTTTGGTTGAAAATGACGGTGAACACAAAGATCAATTCGACCTAAAAAGCAGGGCTTTGATGCCTTTGGTTGATGCCGCTCGCCTGCTTACGCTTTCACATAGCATTAAAGATAAAAACAACACCGTTTCCAGATTTAAAAAATTAATAAAAGAGGAAACAAAAAATCAGGATTTATATTTATCATGCATCGATTCCTTTAATATACTGTTGCAATTCAGAACAAGTCAAGGATTAAAAAATAACGATTCGGGCAGGTATGTGGACCTTAACAATTTGAGCAAATCTGAAAAATTAAAATTAAAAGGATGCTTTAAGCCTATTAGAGACGTTCAGGAACTGTTGAATATCAGGTATAATTTAGCTCAAATGATGTGATGATTTCCTGGTTTAAATATAAAAATTATCCGGTTTTTTGGAAGGAATATTCAAAAACATTTAACCAAAAGCCACCAAATAGTATGGAAAATACCCGATTTGTGGTATTTGATACTGAAACAACCGGCTTGGATATTGCCACCGACAGAATTTTGTCCATTGGCGCCATTGGTATTTTCAACAATATTATTGATGTTGCTGACGGTTTTGAAATTTATTTAAAACAAGATCAGTTTAAAGCCGAAACGGTAGAAATTCACGGGATTTTAAAAGAAGGAAAACTGGCAAAACTCAGCGAAGCTGAAGCAATGGAAAATTTCATTGCTTATATAGGAAATGCTATTTTGGTGGCGCATCATGCAGCCTTTGACATTGAAATGATCAATGCCGCATTAAAAAGACTGGATTTGCCGAAATTAAAAAACAAATCGATTGATACTGGCATTTTATATAAAAAACTGGAGGGCAAAAAAGACAGCCATTTTAATCTGGATGTGTTGTGCAAAGAATTCAACATTCCAAAACACGACCGCCATACTGCAGCCGGAGATGCTTTTATT
>DATIRG010000222.1:0-4391 GCA_035470005.1 Lutibacter sp.
TGTTTTGTAAACATAATTAACAGGGAAGGTTTTAGCAATGCCGAATATTTATTGATTTTTGCTATCAAACTGTCTGTGCTGTTGCAATCTATTAAACGCAAATCAATGCTGCTTTTTTGATATTTTTTTAATGTTTCCTCCAGGTTGGATTTTTTGCCTGATGCTTCAAAAGGATAATTAAAATGCAGCAATTTAACCTCGGCCCCTAATGGCTGCGCAAATGCCGCTACTTTTTCCAATTCTTTATCAAGGTGGGTCAGATCCGTAAAATATAGAAGTTTTTTAATGCTTTTCGTTCTGTAATTGTGTGGAACCGCTATAACAGGAACAGTTGAAAAATTAATAAGGCTGGAAGTTGTTGTGCCCAATATTTTTTTAAAATAGCCTGCACCGCGTGTACTTAGGCAAATATAATCAAAGTTATTTTGCAGGGCATGTTCCCGAATGGCGCTGTCCGCCAAGATGGCTTCTTTAACCACATATTTTATGTTTTTAGGAACCTCACCTTTATTTTTATAAATCAAATTTACATATTGATGAAGTTTTTTTTGATTCTTTGCCGCCTCGCTCTTTTTAAAAGCTGCGAAAGCAGTATCGCTCCACGAAGTAGGTTTCATAAGGTGATAAGAATAAAAAAACGTTAACTCAACAGGAATTTGTGTGGCCAGCTGAATTGCGAAACGCAAACCTGCTTTTGCATTCTTGGAAAGATCTGTCGTAACAAGCACTTTTTTCATCGGATTAATATTTAGGTTACTGTTAGTTCATAAAACTTCACGCGTAATACATAATCATTTCAATGGCAATAAGAAAATAATAGGATTTTATTGCCTCCTCCAAAATTTTGAAAATACTTTTTTTAACACTTAAATATACAAAAAAAAAGACAAATAAAATAATAATCCCATATTTATCAGCGCAATAAGAAAGCGCCATCCGGTTTATAAAAAACAGTTTCTTTCTTAATTTCTGCAAACGGTTTGAATTGTTTACTTTTATAAAAAATAAATTTGCACTAAAATGAAAGAAAATCCTGAAGAAAAAGAAAAGGTCGATTTCAAAAAACATTGGAATGCGGCTTACCAGAAATCGCCCATCACCAATTTGGGCTGGTATGAAGAAAATCCTGCACCGTCCATCGAACTGATAGAAGCATGCAACTTGCCAAAAAAGGCGCTCATTTTTAACGCAGGCGCCGGTGCCACCACGTTAATTTCGGAATTGTTGGCAAAAGGCTATGAAAATATTGTGGTAAATGACATTTCAGCAGTGGCCTTAACCGAATTGAAAAGCCATTTACCTTCACCGGTAAATACAACTGTTCAATTTGTGGTGGATGATTTAACGAATCCTTCCGAATTATTAAAAATAAAAAATGTCGATTTATGGCACGACAGGGCTGTGTTGCATTTCTTTACGGAAGAAAAGCAGCAAAAGGCATATTTTGACTTGCTGAAAGGCGCTTTAAAACCAAAAGGATTCGTAATTTTGGCAGAGTTTAATTTAGAAGGCGCAAAAAAATGCAGCGGACTGGACGTTTTTAACTACAATGAAGAAATGCTGCATGAACGCTTGGGTACCGATTTTGTATTGTTGAAATCATTTAATTATACGTACACCCAGCCTTCAGGAAATACCAGAGAATATGTATATACGTTGTTTCAAAAAAAATTGTAAAGGTTTATGAGTGTAACCCATATCCCTTTTGCCGACACCGGTTATTTTTCAAAATTGATTTGTGATTATCTGGACAGAAAGCCCGAATTGTCCCAATTTTACGGGAACTTTCCTGATCTTGAAGGTTTTAAAAATCAGATCAAGACAAAAAAAACAGCATTTTCGGCAGCATCTCGCAATCTTTTGGTCGATGCGCTTCAAAATCAGTATAAGAATACGGCGGTTTCGGAAACCATCAGTCAAAATATCGCGTCATTGTCAGACGAAAATACGTTTACGGTAACCACCGGACATCAATTGAATATTTTTACCGGACCCTTATATTTTTTGTATAAAATTGTGACCGCCATTAATTTGGCCGAACGGTTAAAAAAGGAGTTTCCCCGGCAAAATTTTGTGCCTGTGTATTGGATGGCCACAGAAGACCACGATTTTGAGGAAATTCAGTATTTTAACATCCAGGACACAAAAATTAGCTGGAACAGGGAAAGCAGCGGTGCCGTGGGCCGATTGAAGACAGAAGGATTAGAAACGGTTTATCAGGAATTTTCAGCATTGTTGGGAACTTCCAAAAATGCCGATGATTTGCGTGAGTTGTTCAAAAACGCCTATGTAAATAACAAAAATTTGGCGGAAGCCACCCGCAATCTGGTAAATGAACTATTTGGTGCTTACGGATTGGTCATTGTTGATGGGGATGATGCCAAGCTGAAAAAATCTTTGGCGCCTTTTGTAAAAGAAGAATTGTTACAGCATACTTCCTTTAACCAGGTTTCAGAAACGGATAAAAGGCTGGAATCCTTTGCTAAAATTCAGGTGAATCCAAGGGAAATTAACTTGTTTTATCTGAAGGATGCCATACGGGAACGCATTATTTTTGAGAACAGTCTTTTTAAAGTCAACAACACCAGCCTTGTTTTTTCGCAAAGCGACATCTTGCAGGAAGTTGAGTCGCATCCCGAAAGGTTCAGCCCAAATGTAATTTTACGTCCGCTTTATCAGGAAATCATCCTGCCAAACCTGGCCTATATCGGCGGAGGCGGGGAGCTGGCCTACTGGTTTCAGCTAAAAGATTTTTTCAATGCCGTAGCCGTTCCTTTTCCGATCCTGGTCTTGCGAAACTCGGTATTGCTGGCCACCAAAAAACAGTTGCACAAGCTCGATAAATTGGGTATTTCGGTTCCTGAAATTTTCAGCAAACAGGAAACGTTGATTGTCAATGTTGTCACAAAACTTTCTGAAATCAACATCGATTTTTCGGAACAAAAAAAATTCCTGCAACAGCAATTTGCCGATTTAAAAGTGCTGGCTGAGAAAACCGACCGCACGTTTTTGGGTGCGGTAAATGCCCAGGAGAAAAAACAGCTGAACGGATTGGATCATTTGGAGAAACGCTTGTTAAAAGCACAAAAACACAAACTTTCTGAGGTGGTCGAACGCTTGACAGCCGTGCAAAACGAATTGTTTCCCAACCAGAGTCTGCAGGAACGCAACCAGAATTTTTCAGTATTTTATGAATTAATGGGAGCAGACCTGATTCCAACGTTAATTAAAAATATAGATCCGCTGAAATTTGAGTTTGCGGTTATAGAATTTGAGTAGCGATTGGCGTTAAAGACAATATTTTGTCCTTAAACGTATACTGAATTTCCAGTACTTGTTCGTTTTTTATTTTTACGGCTTCCTCTTCCGTCAATTCAAAATCTATTTCCGTGTAATAGGCAATCGTGTTTTTAATTTGATTGGATGCCACATCGGTATTGTCAGAGCTCAACACCAAGGAATCATTTTCAAAAATAAAGGTCAGCGTGCAGCCGGTCCGTTTTATTTTGGTCGAGAAATCACCGATGATGATGGTTTTGATAAAAGGAAATCCGCCCAGTTCCTCTACATCCAGATACACCGTGTTGCTGCTGTTTTCCCCGTATTTTGTGCCGCCTTTAAAATCAATTTCAGATATAATTTCAGGAATGCCAATCGTGCTTTTCGGTTTGAAAAGATTTAAGAAGGAAAATGCCATAGTTTTTAGGAGTTTTAATTGTGATATGCCTGGTTGTGTGCCAATTGTCCGCCGCAATTTGTGCAGTTTGTTTGTGTGCCCGATCCGCCATAACATCCTTTTTCACAGGTGTAATGGTAAACGCCCTTCGCATTTTGTGCAGGAGACGGTGCTGCCGGGGTATTGGCTGCCGGTGCCTGAATATTGGTGGGAACATTCAACGGCCCGTTTTTCAATAAATCCTGAGAATGAAAAGCATCGTTGTGCAAATACGGATTTTTACAAACCGGACAGGCACCTGCCGCATCGCTGCCGCTGTTTTCGCATTTATTGGCGCAGATATAATGCTTTACGGAAGCAGTCTGCGTATTTTCCTGCAATACAGCAGGTTTTGGTTTCTCTTCTTTACAGGAAAATGAAATGGCCAAAACAAAAAACAACAAAATTTTAATAGTTTTCATAGTAAGAGATATTTCTTTTAAATGACGATAGCGACAAATATAATAAAAATTATAGGAAGACAAAATGCAATTGATTTTGGTTTAAGTGAATTTTCAACTTTCACAAAGAAAAAAAGACAATTTTGAATAAATTCAAAATTGTCTTTTTATTTAACTGATAACTGATAACTGATAACTGATAACTGATAACTGATAACTGATAACTGATAACTGATAACTGATAACTGATAACTGATAACTGATAACTGATAACT
>DATIRG010000223.1:0-2451 GCA_035470005.1 Lutibacter sp.
TCATTCAAAATTCAAGTTGCGTTAGGGATTGAAGCGGAAATTCCGACATTGCGAGTTTGTTATGCAATATGTTGAACAGATTGGCACGCTCCGCTCGCAACGACGGATTGCAACGTAAAGCCCGACCCTTGCGGGAACGCCCAAAATAAAATGCTTGCTTGACGAAAAAACAGTATTTAACAGGAATCCCTGTTAAAATTTATTTTCCACTTCGGCGGCCTCCAGCATTAAATAATGCAGATCGGTATTTTTTATGAAGGGTTTTAACAAGTCGCTTCCCGGTCCAAATAGCGCCAATTCCACGTAATCTGCAGAATGATCCATACTGATCCATCCCACGGAATTGTGCTGTTTTTGGATTTTTGAAAAAGCTTCAAACGGCAAATGTTTTGCGTTGTACAAACCATCTTCACTTGCTTTTATGTCGCTGTAATAGCCTAAAATTAATCTGGCTTCCTCATCGGTTACCATAAAATTATTGGCATATTCTACGCGTTCTTTTATTTGTGAAATGGAGGTTTCTTTTCCAAAACCGTTTAATATCCATTCGTTAGTGTGTTTATAGTTATGGATGCTGTCAAAATTTTCATTGGCATTTTTACCATAAATAATTCCCGGATTTGCGTTTCCGTGATCTGTGGTAATAATAACTAAAGTTTCTTTGTCCTGTTCGGCAAAATCAATGGCGACTTTTATGGCTTCATCGTGAGCCGCCTGATCATAAATTAAGCCGGCAATATCGTTTCCGTGTGCCGCCCAATCTACTTTTCCAGCTTCCACCTGAAGCACAAAACCTTCAGGATTATTTTTCATCATTTCAATCGCTTTTTGGGTCATTTCACCCAAAGTCGGAATTTTTTCAGAAAGTTCTTTATTGCTTTCTCTGTCTTTTGAATAGGGAAGTCCGTCATTGTAAAAAACACCCAAAATAGATTTTCCGCTGTTGGCAGCAAGCATTTCATTTCTTGTTTTTACCACCTGGTATCCTTTAGTGGCAAATTCCTGATACATATCGCGTTTGTCTTTTCTGTGTTCAGAAGAAAAATAATTATTTCCGCCGCCCATCATCACATCAAATTCTTGTGCTAAATATTCTTCGGCAATGAATTCCTGGTCATTTCGTCTTTTGCTGTTGATGCAAAATCCTGCCGGAGTTGCGTGCGTAATTGGGACCGTGGTCACACAGCCAGCCATTTTACCGGCTTTTTTAAATTTTTGCCAAATAGGCAAATGCATTTCACCGTTAGGACCAATATTTAAAGCGCCATTGTTTATTCTGAAGCCGCCACCCCAGGAAGAGCTTGCCGCTGCAGAATCTGTCACGATGGAATTTGCCGAAGCCATATCCATTAATGCACGATTTACACGATTGTCTTTATACAATTGCAGCCAATTGCTTCCTTTTCCAGTTTTTCGTGAAAGGTAAATATCGGTCATATTTAAGGTTCCGGTACTCATACCGTCGCTTACGATCACAATAATATTTTTGGCTTTTTTATTGCTTTTTTCATCAGTAAAATCTAATGAGGAAGCAGCAATATCAAAAGGATTTAACAGGGAAGTTCCAAGCGCAAAAAGAGAGCCGTTTCTAAAAAATTTTCTTCTGTCCATGAAGGGTTGATCTAAAATATTTGGCAAATATAAATTATTAATAAACAATTGATGTTACGCATGTTTTAATAATTTGTTAATTTCAGTGAAATATTTTGGCGGATTGGAGATTTATTTTCTTGATAGTCTAAAAAATAACTTAAATTTAAATCATTGAATTAATAAATTATGATTTCGAAGAAATACCACCAGATTGTTTCATTATTCGTTGTAGGTTTCACAATTTTTTATAGTTTTTATTCTTTATCACCTTCGTCAAAAATTGAAAAAACAAGTTCATTAAGGGAGTTTTCTGCCGATAAAGCGTTGCTGCAATTAAAAGAAATTACCAAAAAACCTCATTTTACGGGTGCACCAGAACATGAAGTTGTGAGAAATTACCTTGTTTCTGAATTGGAAAAATTAGGATTGCAAGTTGAAATTCAGGAACAAATGGCGATGAACAAAAAATGGCGGGCGGCCACAAACAATAAAAATATTTTAGCCCGAATTAAGGGAAGCGGAAACGGAAAAGCATTGTTGTTGCTTTCCCATTATGATTCAAATCCGCATTCTTCACTTGGCGCCAGTGATGCCGGAAGCGGCGTGGTGGTTATTTTGGAGGGCGTTCGTGCTTTTATGGCGAAAAAGGAAATCCCAAAAAACGATATTATTATTTGTATTTCCGATGCCGAAGAATTGGGTTTGCTTGGCGCCAATGCCTTTGTGAACCATCATCCCTGGGCAAAAGAAGTAGGTTTGGTGTTGAATTTTGAAGCCAGAGGCAGTGGCGGACCAAGTTATATGTTGCTGGAAACCAACGGCGGAAACAAAAAGTTGATTGAAGCATTTCAGCAGGCA